>NZ_JADDIL010000020.1:0-123278 GCF_020826795.1 Microtetraspora sp. AC03309
GGAGTACGCACCGGTGCGGGGGGCGCCTGCGTCACCTGCGCTCGCGCGACGGTGGCCATCGCTCCCGTGGCGTACGCCGTGGGCGCCGGTGCGGACCTCGGCGCCGACAGGGCGGCGGAGGCGCCGCTCCGTGCCGACGTGAGATACCGCTGGAGATCCTCGATCGGTACGGCGGCGGCCGCGGGGCCGGCCGCGTCGATCACGATCTCCCGGACGCCGGTGACGCGCTGGATGTCGAGAATGGTCTCGGCGTCGCAGGCCGACAGGGAGTGGCTGCCCCGGTGGCGGGCGTAGGTCGCCGGGGCGGTGTAACCGAGCAGCACGCGCTCGCCGCTCTGCGTCGTGCCGAGCACGACGGAACGGTCAGGCCGGACGGCCACCAGGATTCCCCATTCGGCGAGAGCCGCGAGCAGACGTTGCGGGCTACCGTGCTGCGCGAGCACGTCGCCGAGAGAGGGGTTCCCGATGCTCATAGGCTGAACGATAGGTAGCGAACCATGGCTTATCAGGCTAATCGTGAAGAATGTGTGCGATCAATACCAAGATAGAGCCTCTCTGGATGGGACCGGTCCATCTTGGGTAAAGCCATCAGTTAGCGAACATGTGAGTGAATCTCACGATTCGCGATGATCTCCAAGGGCCCGTACGTCTCGCATACCGGTCGCTCGTGAGAGCTTTCACAAGGCCCGGATAGACTCACGCGTGTCCGTGCAGCCGCACTTTCCTAAGGATCGCCAGTGAACAAGCCCGTCGTCCTTGTCGCAGAGGAGCTGTCCGATGCCGGTCTGGCCGTGCTCGGCGCGGACTTCGAGGTCCGTCACACCGACGGTGCCGACCGATCCCAGCTGCTGCCCGCGCTCGCCGACGTGGACGCGCTGATCGTCCGCAGCGCCACCCAGGTGGACGCCGAGGCCATCGCGCACGCGCCGAAGTTGCGCGTGGTGGCCCGCGCCGGGGTCGGCCTGGACAACGTCGACGTCGAGGCGGCCACCAAGGCCGGTGTCATGGTCGTCAACGCTCCGACGTCCAACATCACCAGCGCCGCCGAGCACACGGTCGCGCTGATCCTGGCCAGCGCCCGCAACGTCGCCCAGGGCCACAGCGCCCTCAAGGGCGGCGAGTGGAAGCGCTCCAAGTACACCGGTGTCGAACTCGACGAGAAGGTCGTCGGCATCCTCGGCCTCGGCAAGATCGGTCAGCTGGTCGCCCAGCGCCTGCAGCCGTTCGGCGTCGAGCTGATCGCCTACGACCCCTACCTCCAGCCGGCCCGCGCCGCCCAGATGGGCGTCAAGCTGGCGTCGCTGGAGGAGGTGCTCCAGCAGTCCGACTTCATCACCGTGCACCTGCCCAAGTCGAAGGAGACCGTCGGTCTCATCGGCGACCGCGAGCTCCACATGGTCAAGCCGTCGGTCCGGCTGATCAACGTCGCGCGCGGCGGCATCATCGACGAGAACGCGTTGTACTCCGCGCTCAAGGAGGGCCGCGTCGCGGGCGCCGGCATCGACGTCTTCGCCAAGGAGCCGTGCACGGACAGCCCGCTGTTCGAGTTCGACCAGGTCGTCGTCACCCCGCACCTCGGCGCGTCCACGCACGAGGCGCAGGAGAAGGCCGGCACCCAGGTCGCGCGCAGCGTCAAGCTGGCCCTGGCCGGCGAGTTCGTGCCCGACGCCGTCAACGTCCAGGGCGGCGCCGTCGCCGAGGACGTCAAGCCGGGCCTGCCGCTCACCGAGAAGCTCGGCCGCATCTTCACCGCGCTCGCCGGCGAGGTCGCCACCAAGCTCGACGTCGAAGTGCGCGGCGAGATCGCGGGACAGGACGTGCGCGTGCTCGAACTGGCCGCGCTCAAGGGCGTCTTCGCCGATGTCGTCGAGGACACGGTGACCTACGTCAACGCCCCGCTGCTCGCGAAGGACCGCGGCACCGTGGTCGAACTGGTCACCAGCGGCGAGAGCCCCGACTGGCGCAACGTCATCACCGTGCGCGGCGTGCTCGCCGACGGCCGCACCGTCTCGGTCTCCGGTACGCTGTCCGGCCCCCGGCAGATCACGAAGATCGTCGAGGTCAACGGCTTCGCCATGGAGATCGAGCCCACCGACCACCTGGCCTTCTTCACCTACGCCGACCGTCCCGGCATCGTCGGCATCGTGGGCCGGGTGCTCGGCGAGCACGGCGTCAACATCGCCTCCATGCAGGTCGCCCGGGGCGAGAAGGGCGGCAAGGCCCTGACCGCGCTGACCGTCGACTCGGCCATCCCGGCCGACGTCGTCGAGCAGATCATGAACGAGATCGGCGCCGACAGCGGCCGCACGGTCGACCTCGAGGACTGATCCGACCGCACGATCACGCGTTGAAGCAGGCCCGCTCCACACCAGTGGAGCGGGCCTGTTGTGTTTGATTGCCGCTCGATGCGCTCGCGCGGGCTCGGGGCGCCCTTGAGGCGACGTTGCCTCGCATGCTGCGGAGAACCACGGCTGTTGTCTCGAATATTGAGATACTAGGTCGTCCTACGAGATTCTGGGGTAATCTGACGCAGATGGCGCGCCAGGTGTTCGTACTCATCATCTGCCGCGGCGGGGCCTGATCAAGGGCAGACCGGTAGACCCGCCGCGGTGTGCGGCGTCATGCCGGTCATGAGTTCCCTTCTGCGCCCATGGGTGCGCGATCCGCGCCTTCGGTGCGGCCCTGTCTCCGGATCCGCGATCGGATTCCGTCCCGTTTCATTCCGTTCCGTACGCACGAATGAGATCGATCATGTACGACATGTATCCCTGGAACAACGCCGAGGATGTCCACGACGAGGCGGCCGACGCGCTGCAGACCGCGCTCGACCGCCGTGACAACGGCGGGTCGCCGGAGCGCTGACACCCGAAAGGTCACGTGGCCCCGTGCTCGCGGGACCACGTGGCCGCGCGAACTGCGCCCATGTGCACCGTGGCTGTGTGGCCCGTGCCCATGTGATGTGGTCCGTGCTCACGTGGTGCTGCCGCGCCGGGCCAGGGAGTCGATGGCGACGGCGAGGGCGAGGACCGCGGCGGTCACCATGTACCGCACCGAGGAGTCCACGCTCAGCAGGTACATGCCGTTGGTGATCGACTGGATGACCAGGATGCCGAGCAGCGCCGCGTACGTCCGCCCGCGGCCGCCGAACAGCGACGTGCCGCCGATGACCGCGGCGGCGATCGCCATGAGCAGGATGTCACTGCCGCCCGACCCCTGGTTGACGGCGGAAAGGCGACTGGCCGACAGGATGCCGCCGAAGGCCGCCAGCACGGACGACAACACGAACGCCAGCACGCGGATCCGCGTCACGCCGATGCCCGCCCGGCGGGCCGCCTCGACGTTGCCTCCCACGGCGTACATCCACCGGCCGAACGCGGTGTGCCGCAGGATCAGGTCGAGAACCACCACCAGCCCGCCGAAGATCACCAGCAGCAGCGGTACGCCGCGGTCCGCCGACATCACGAGTACGGATCCCGCCAGCACGATCGCGAGGCCCCCGACCTTGGCGACCGGCCACCACGTGGCGGTCACCGGCAGGTCGGCGGCGATCCTCAGCCGCCGGCCGATCAGCCCCGACGCCGCGTAGACGGTCACCAGTGCCGCGGTCACCGTCCAGGCCAGCCAGGACGGCAACCAGGTGTCGCTCAGTTTCGCGACGAATCCGTCGAAGGGCAGGTTGATGATGCCGCCCGAGCCCAGCAGGTAGAGCAGCAGGCCCTGCCAGCCGATCAGGCCCGCCAGCGTCACCACGAACGACGGCATCCGGATCCGGGTGAACATCAGCCCGTGCAGCAGTCCGACGAGGGCACCCGCCACCAGGGCGGTGAGGATCGCCAGGAGCGGGTTCCAGTGCATCCGTTCGGACAGGATGGCCATGACCACGGCGCACAGGCCGCTGACGGATCCCGCGGACAGATCGATCTCGCCGAGCAGCAGCACCATGATGATGCCGAGCGAGATCGTCCCGGTCGCCGCCATCTGGAGGGCCAGGTTGGTGAGGTTCTCCGGGGACAGGAAGTGCTCGTTGAGCGACCCGAAGACGACCGCGATCGCGATCAGCCCGCCGACGACCGGCCACGCGCCGAGGTCCCCGTGCCGCAACCGCTCGACGGCCTCCTTCGGCGTGTACGGCTTGCGCACCGTGGTGGCGGCGTTCGTCATGCGGCGGCTCCGGTGATCGCGGCCACGATCGACTCCTGAGAGGCGTCGGCCGTACGGAACTCGCCGGCGTTGCGGCCCAGGCGCAGGACCACGACGCGGTCGCTGACCGCGCGCACGTCGGCGAGGTTGTGGGAGATGAGCAGCACCGCCAGGCCACGCTCGCGCAGCCGCCTGATGAGGTCGAGGACCTGGGCGGTCTGCTCGACGCCCAGGGCGGCGGTCGGCTCGTCGAGGATGACGAGCCGGGGCTCGCCGATCAGCGCGCGGGCGATGGCCACGGACTGGCGCTGGCCGCCGGAGAGCATCGCGACCGGCACCCGGATGTCGCGGATGCGCACGTCGAGCGAGGTGAGCAGGTCGCGCGCGGATCGCTCCATCCGGATGTGGCTGAGGATCGACAACCGCCGCCGTTCTGACCCGAGGAAGAGGTTGGCCACCACGTCGAGGTTCTCGCACAGGGCGAGGTCCTGGTAGACGGTCGAGATGCCCAGTCGCTGGGCGTCGTGAGGGGTGCCGACGTGCACGGGCCGGTCGTCGATGACGAGTCCTCCCGAGTCGGGGCTGACGGCGCCCGCGATGACCTTGACCAGGGTCGACTTCCCCGCCCCGTTGTCGCCGACCAGTGCCACCACCTCGCCGGGGCGGAGGTCCAGGCTCACTCCCTGGAGGGCCTGGACCGCGCCGTACCGCTTGGATATGTCCGTCGCCGAGATCATCTACTTGATGCCCGCCTTGGCACACGCGTCCGTGAGTTCGGGTGTGCAGACGTCGGCCGCCTTGTAGAAGCCGTCCTTGATGATCGTGTCCGCGATCTTGTCGACGGTGACCGGGATGGGGTCGAGCAGGTACGCCGGGATGTCCGCCGTGCCGTTGTTCGCCTTGTCGGGAGCGGCCGGCTTCTCGCCCTTGGCCAGCGCGACGGCGAGCTCCGCCGATCTCTCCGCCTCGGCCCGGATGTCGAGGTAGATCGTCATGTACTGCTCGCCGCTGAGGATCCGTTGCACGGCCGCCAGTTCGGAGTCCTGCCCGGTGATCGGCGGCATGGTCGTGTAGCCGGCCCGCTTCATGGCGGCGATGGCGCCGCTCGCCATGCCGTCGTTGGCGGACAGCACGCCCACGATGTTGTCGCGGCCGATCGCGGTGATGGCCTGCTCCATCTCCTGCTGGGCCTTGTCCGGGCTCCAGTCGGGCGTGTCGAACTCCCGGCCGATCGTGACCTTGCCGTCGAGGATGTTGTGCGCGCCCTTCTTGTAGTCGGCCGAGCTGGGGTCGGTGGGCGAGCCGTGGATCATCACGATCTCTCCCTTGCCCGCCGTGCCCTTGGCGTTGAGCGCGTCCAGCAGCGCCTGGCCCTGCATCTCGCCGACACGGACGTTGTCGAACGAGACGTAGTACTCGTAATCGATGCCGGAGATCAGCCGGTCGTAGGCGATCACCGGGACCTTCTTCTGCTTGGCCTTGTTGACCAGCGGCGCGACGGCGGCGGCGTCCACGGCGTCGAGCACGAGCACGTCGGCCCCCTGGGTGAGGGCGGCCTCGACCTGTTGCTGCTGCTTGGCCGCGTCCTGGTCGGCGTTGGAGTACAGGACGTGGCAGTCCGGGCAGAGCTCCGCGACCTTGGCCTCGAACAACGGGCGGTCGAACGCCTCGTACCGCGTCGTCTTCGACTCGGGAAGGAACAGGGCGACGGTCTTGCCGCCGCCGGCCCCACCTGCCCCGCCCGCCGTGGCCTCGGACGGCTTCGCCTCCGTGTCGGAGCTGTTTCCGCAGGCGGCGCCGAACAGAAGCGCCGCGACGGAGATGGCCAGCATTCCTCGTCGCATCGGCACACGATTCCTTTCTCACGACCCCGAGGGTTGATAAGAAAGGTAATTTACTATCAGCTTCATGACCAGGGGTTGAGGCGAGATCACGTCATGGAGGAGCGGATGGTGCAGGGCGATCCACCATTGATCAACTGGCCTGCCTTCCGAAGCGTGTATGCCACCCTGGGGAACGTGGTGAGCATGGGCGGCGGGACCGCCAACACGACCAGCCTGCTCCGGGTGATGAACGAGCGTGCGGTGTTCGCGGAGATCTTCCGGCTGGGCAAGGTCTCCCGGCCGGAGCTGGCGCAGGCCACCGGCCTGTCCAAACCCACGATCTCCGTCGCCCTGGCGGATCTGGAGCGTGCGCGGCTGGTCCGCCCGGTCGGGCTGCGTACGGGCAACGCGGGCCGAGCCGCCCTGCTCTACGAGATCCGCCCGCAGGCCGGCTGGGTGCTGGCCGTCGACATCGGCCGGGCCTACGTACGGTTCGCGCTGGCCGACCTGGTGGGGGAGATCGTCGCGCGCAGGGACGAGCCGTCCCGGGCGGAGAGCTACGACGAGGTGCTGGCCCAGCTCACCGAGATGGCGGCCGCGCTCACCACCGAGGCCGGTCTCGCCCCCGGCGACATCACGCTGACGGTCTTCGGGACTCCGGGCATCCACGACAAGGAGACGGGCGCGCTGCGCGTGGCCCCCAACCTGCCCGGCTGGGAGCTGCCCGGCGCGGTAGAACGGCTCGCCGACGTCACCGGATCTCCGTACATCCTGGAGAACGACGTGGACCTCGCCGCGGTGGGGGAGGGCGCGTACGGCCTGGGCGAGGGCGTCCCCCATTTCGTCTACGTCTCCCTCGGCACGGGCATCGGCATGGGCGTGGTCATCGACGGCAAGCTCTATCGCGGCTCACGCGGAGCGGCCGGTGAGATCTCCTACATGCCGGTCGGCGAGGGCGACCCGCGGGCCGATCCGGGGCGCGGCATGTTCGAGTCGGTCGCGTCGGCGGACGGCGTGATCGCCGCGGCCGCCCGGTTGGGTATGATCGCCGCCACCGCGAAGGACGTCTTCGACGCGGCCAGGGCGGGAGACGAGACCGCGCTCAAGGTCGTCTCCGCCGAGGCCGACCACGTGGCGCACGCGCTCGCCGGGATCGTCGCCGTACTCGATCCTGAGCTGGTCGTGCTGGGCGGAGGCATCGGCACGCAGGCCGCCGACCTGCTCATCGGCCCCGTGACCGAGCGGCTTCCCGCACTGGTCGCGCTGCGCCCGCCCCGGATCGAGGCGTCCACGCTCGGCGCGGACGCCGTGCTGCTCGGCGCGCTCGCGTTCGGTCTGGCGACGGCCCGAGACCTGGTCTTCGAGCGCGCCGTCGCGGTGACTCCGCCCGGATAGTGAGACCTTGCGTTCGATCTACGAGACGGACAGGTAGGGTACATGCATGGATTCGAGCAACATCCGTCTGGCGGTGATCCCGGGTGACGGGATCGGCATCGAGGTCGTCACCGAGGGACTCAAGGTCCTCAACGCGGTCGGCGTCAAGGTCGAGACCACTGAGTACGACCTGGGCGCGAAGCGCTATCACGCGACCGGGGAGGTCCTTCCCGACGCGGTGCTGGACGAGTTGCGCGGCTATGACGCCATCGTGCTGGGCGCCGTCGGCGACCCCAGCGTCCCTCCGGGCATCCTCGAGCGCGACCTGCTGCTTCGGCTCCGCTTCGAGCTCGACCACTACGTGAACCTGCGTCCGGTCAAGCTCTTCCCCGGCGTGGAGACCCCGCTGGGCAAGTCCCGCCCCGAGGACATCGACATGGTCGTCGTCCGTGAGGGCACCGAGGGGCTGTACGCCGGAGCCGGCGGCACGCTGCGCCGCGGCACACCGCACGAGATCGCCACCCAGGAGTCGCTCAACACGGCCTTCGGCGTCGAGCGGGTCGTCCGCTACGCCTTCGAGAAGGCCGCCCAGCGGCCGCGCAGGAAGCTCACCCTGGTTCACAAGACCAACGTGCTCACCTACGCCGGTGACCTCTGGGCCCGCACGGTCGCCCGGGTCAGCCTCGACTTCCCGCAGGTCGAGACCGACTACTGCCACATCGACGCGGCGTCGATGTTCTTCATCACCCAGCCCGAGCGGTTCGACGTGATCGTCACCGACAACCTCTTCGGCGACATCATCACCGACATCGGCGCGGCGGTGGCCGGCGGCATCGGCCTCGCCGCCAGCGGCAACATCAACCCCGACCGGACCGCGCCCTCCATGTTCGAGCCGGTCCACGGCAGCGCCCCCGACATCGCGGGCATGGGCAAGGCCGACCCGACCGCCACGATCCTGTCCATCGCCATGCTCCTCGACCACATCGGCCTCGCCGAGGACGCGCGGAAGGTCGAGCAGGCGGTCGCCGACGACCTCGTCGAGCGCCAGGGCGCCTGGACCGCCAGAACGACCCGTGAGATCGGCGACGACATCGCCGCCCGAGTAGCCGGCTGAGCCGGGCCGCTCACCTCGTCCATGCGCATGGCGGCCCGAGCCGGGCCGCCATGCGCTTTTTCATACCCTCTTTGATGCCTTAGGTTTCCCCATAGGTCGCACAATGAATGTGACGACGTAGAGAGAAGGATCGCCGTAATGACCAGCCAGCTCAGCTTCGACGTGCAGCTCAACCAGCAGGCCCGCACCGCGGCCGAGCGTGAGCAGGTACTGGCCAACCCCGGCTTCGGGCAGATCTTCACCGATCACATGATCTCCATCGACTACACCGAAGGCCGCGGCTGGCACGACGCGAGGCTGGAGCCGTACGGGCCGCTGGTCCTGGACCCGGCGACGGCGGTGTTCCACTACGCGCAGGAACTGTTCGAGGGGCTCAAGGCGTATCGCCAGGCGAACGGCTCGATCGTGTCGTTCCGGCCGTACGCCAACGCGGCCAGGTTCAACAAGTCCGCGCTGCGGATGGCGATGCCCGAGCTGCCCGAGGAGGCGTTCGTCGAGTCGCTGGAACTGCTCGTCCAGACCGACAAGGAGTGGGTGCCGACGACCGAGGGGCACAGCCTCTACCTGCGGCCCTTCATCATCGCCACCCAGGTCGGACTCGGCGTGAACTACCCCTCGAAGACGTACCGCTACATGGTGATCGCCTCTCCCGCGGCGTCGTACTTCTCGGGCGGCGTCAAGCCGGTCTCGGTGTGGCTGTCCACGGAGTACACCCGGGCCGCCCCCGGAGGCACCGGCTTCGCCAAGTGCGGCGGCAACTACGCGGCGGCCTTCGTCGCCCAGCGCCAGGCCGTCGAGCAGGGCTGTGACCAGGTCGTCTGGCTGGACGCGAACGAGCACCGCTACGTCGAGGAGATGGGCGGGATGAACCTCTTCTTCGTCTTCGGCGACCGGCTGCTCACCCCCGCGCTGACCGGGACGCTCCTGCCCGGTGTCACCCGTGACTCGATCCTCGCCTTCGCCGCCGACCTGGGCCTGAAGGCCGAGGAGGGCCGGATCTCGATCGAGGAGTGGCAGGCCGGCTGCGAGTCGGGCGAGCTGACCGAGGTCTTCGCCTGCGGCACCGCGGCCGTGGTCACCCCGGTGGGCACCGTCAAGGGCGCGGATCGCTCGTGGACGATCGGTGACGGCACCCCCGGCACGGTCACCCAGAAGATCCGCGAGGAGCTCATGGGCATCCAGTTCGGCAACCGTCCCGACTCCTACAGCTGGATCCACAAGATCTGCTAGTCGACACGGCAGGAGCCCGGCGGCCTCGCCTTCGCCGGGCTCCTGCCGATCACCGCTCCCACGCGCGGCAGCGGTCCGTACGGCTCACGTCTCGATCAGCGTGGCGGTGTCGACGGCCATGTCCCACGGCTCCGGCAGCGGCAGTGGCTTGCCCAGCGTCACCTCGAGTTGGTGCTGATACCCCTTGTCGCCCGGCTCGCTCATCAGCCTGGCGACGCCCTTGAAGGTGTCGATCACCAGATAGAGCGGCACCCCCGCCAAAGCACAGGTCCGCGGCTTGATGACGTGGTCGTCCTGGACGCTGCTCTTGGACACCACTTCCACGATGAGCAGCGTGCTGTGCCCGTAGACCTCGTCATCGCCCCACATGTGCCGCTTCTTCGGCACGATCGTCAGGTCCGGGATGTAACGATCGACCTGCGGGCCGAGGAACAGTTTGATATTGGTCCACAGACCCCGGTCACGGCTGGCGACGATGCTCGCGATCTGAAGGATCAGGCGAGAGATGACGTCGTTGTGCTCTCCTGCCGGCACCTCCTTCGCCACGATCCGGCCGTCGATGATCTCGACTCTGCGGTCGGGATGCATCGCGCATGTCTCGTGATAGCGGCGATAGAGATCCGCTCTGTTCGTCTCCGATGATGTCGTGGGCTCGACGAGAACCCTGGCCATGGGTACATCATCCCCTCCAGGTGGGCGGCGCAACGTGATTGACGCGACACGTACTGTAATCGCAAAGGTGTCCGTGTACCTGGAGTTCCCGCAAGTCAGCGCTTGCGGATGAGGGTGAGGCCGTCGGCGACCGGGAGGAGAATGGTGGTCACCCGCTCGTCACTCGCGACGAGGTCGTTGAACCGGCGCATCGCCGGTACGGAGCCACCGGCGTCGAGATCGATGATCGCGCCACTCTGGAGCGTGTTGTCCACGCAGATCAGCCCGCCGGGGACGAGTCGCGCCATGATCTCCTCGTAGTAGACGGGGTATCCCACCTTGTCCGCGTCGATGAACGCGAAGTCGACGAACTCCTTCCTGGGCATCGCCCGGAGCGTCTCGGCCGCCGGACCGAGGCGCAGCTCGATCCTGTCCGAGACGCCTGCCTTCTCCCAGTAGCGACGGGCGACCGAGGTCCACTCGTCGCTCAGATCGCAGGCGATCAGCTCGCCGTCCTCCGGTAGCCCCCGGGCGATGCAGATCGACGAGTAACCCGTGAACGTGCCGACCTCCACGGCCCGGCGGGCGCCGCTGATCTGGACGAGCATCGTGAGCAGGGTCCCCTGTTCCGGGGAGATCTGCATGATGGCGTCACCGCCCGTCGCCCTCGCCGTCTCCTCGGCGAGGCCGAGCAGTACGTCGTCAGGCCGGGTGGTGTGCGCGACGGTGTACGCGGCGACGGAAGCGTCGATGAAGTTCGCGGCTTTCATGGTCATCACCTTAATTCTGGACTCGCCGCGACGCTCGAGCGTTCGTCAGCGGGACTGCTTTCCCAGTTCAGCAAGGGCTACGGGTCGCGACACAAGATTGGCGTCTCGTATCGTGAGACAGATGTACCGGGCATGTCACGGCGTGTGGCAGACTCAAGACACCATGTTCTACGGTCTGCTCATTATCGGCAGGCGCGCTGGCTGACATCAGGACAACGCCAGCGCGCAGACCTCTCACGTCCGTGAGGGGTCTTTTGTGTTTTCCGGCACAGCGATAGAGCGGAAGACCGCGCGCGGCGAGGAACACCCCGCGAAGGAGATAGCAAGAAATGGCCGATGACCGCTTCCACGTGTACGACACCACGCTGCGTGACGGAGCCCAGCAGGAAGGCCTGAACCTCACGGTCGCCGACAAGCTGGCCATCGCCCGTCAGCTGGACGGCCTCGGCGTCGGCTTCATCGAGGGCGGCTGGCCGGGCGCCAACCCCAAGGACACCGAATTCTTCCGGCGGGCTCAAACAGAGCTCGACCTGAAGCACGCGCAACTCGCCGCGTTCGGCGCGACCCGCCGAGCCGGAGTGAAGGCCGCCGACGACCCGCTGGTGGCCGCACTGCGCGAATCCGGCGCGCCCGTCGTGACCCTTGTCGCCAAGAGTCACGACAGGCACGTGGAGCTGGCTCTCCGCACGACTCTCCAGGAGAACCTCGCGATGATCCGCGACACGGTCTCTCACCTGCGTGCGGAGGGCCAGCGCGTCTTCCTCGACGCCGAGCACTTCTTCGACGGCTACGCGTCCAACCCGGCCTACGCCCTGGAAGTCCTCCGGACCGCCGCCGAAGCCGGGGCGTCGGTCATCGCGCTGTGCGACACCAACGGCGGCATGCTTCCCGACGAGCTGGCCGACGTGGTCCACGCCGCCGCGTCCACCGGAGCACGGGTCGGCATCCACTGCCACGACGACACCGGCTGCGCCGTCGCCAACACCCTCGCCGCCGTCAAGGCCGGTGCCACCCATGTGCAGGGCTGCGCCAACGGGTACGGCGAGCGCTCCGGCAACGCCAACCTGTTCACGGTCGTGGCGAACCTCCAGCTCAAGAAGGGGTTCGACCTCGTACCCGCGCAGTCTCTCCGGGAGATGACCCGCATCGCGCACGCGATCACCGAGGTCACCAACGTCACGCCGAACTCGCACCAGCCGTACGTCGGCACGTCCGCGTTCGCGCACAAGGCGGGGCTGCACGCCTCGGCCATCAAGATCGACCCGAACCTCTACCAGCACATCGACCCGGCCCAGGTCGGCAACGACATGCGCATGCTCGTCTCCGACATGGCCGGCCGGGCATCCGTCGAGCTCAAGGGCAAGGAGCTCGGGTACGACCTGTCCTCGGATCAGTCCCGCCAGCTCGTCGAGCGCGTCAAGGAACTGGAGTCCCGCGGTCACACGTTCGAGGCCGCCGACGCGTCCTTCGAGCTGCTCCTGCGTGACACCGTCGCGGGTGAGCGCAGGCGCCACTTCTCCGTCGAGTCCTGGCGGGTCATCGTCGAGCGGCGCCCGTCCGGCGAGGTCGCGAGCGAGGCCACGGTCAAGCTGCACGCCAAGGGCGAGCGCATCGTCGCCACCGGCGAGGGCAACGGTCCCGTCAACGCTCTCGACAAGGCGGTACGGCTCGCGCTGGAGAAGCTCTACCCCGAGTTGGCCGGCGTCGAGCTCATCGACTTCAAGGTCCGCATCCTGGAGGGCACCCACGGCACCGACGCCATCACCCGGGTGCTCATCACCTCCAGCGACGCCACCGCCGACTGGTCCACCGTCGGCGTCGCCGAGAACATCGTCGAGGCGTCCTGGCAGGCCCTGGAGCAGGCCGTCACGTACGGCCTCCTCCGCGCCGGATACAGCGCCTGATCGCCGCGCCGTCGGCACGGCGGGCCGGGCGCCGTCGATCCCTTCGCTGACCCCGTCGTCGTGAGACGGCGGGGTCAGACGAGGTCGGAGCCGGAGATCTTGAAGGTGGCCGGGCCGTCGGAGGTGTGGACGATCACGGTACGGCCTGAGCAGGTCACGTCGGGCTTGGCCGTACCGGGCACGATGATCGTCAGCAGTGACGAGGCCGCGGGGGAGACCATCACCGGAGCGGGAGCCTTCTGCATGTAGGCCGGGGAGATCCACCCCTGGTAGGGGTTGGTCTGGCCGCGGACCACCTTCTGGCCGCCGATCGGCTTGCACGAGGGCATGGAGAGCTGCACCAGCGTCGCCCGCCACGAGCCGTCGCCGACGACGACGCTGCCCCCGGCGTTCGAGACGACCTTCAAGGACGGGTCGATGTGCCACAGGTTGCGGACCTTGCCGCCGGCCGTGTCGAGCACCGCCATGACGTCCTGGTCATGGTTCACGAGCACCGCTCTGGTACGGCTGACGCCGTACGCCTTGTCGGTGAGGGTGAACGACTGCCGGTCCTTGCCCACGGAGCGGCGGGCGAGCGACGACGGCGTGCGGCCGCGGAACCTCTTCCCCACGACCACCGGGACGTTGTGCGCCTCCGGCGTCATCGTCCAGCGCCGGTACGGGGTGTTCTCGTAGGAGTGGAACCCCGCTTCGGTGAGCACGTTGCGGCCCTGCGCGTAGTAGGTCACGCCCAGGTGGTCCTCGTGGCCGTGGTACTTCATCCCCGGCCCGAACCTGATCGAGTAGTACGCCGACTGCGGGTCGCCCCACGCCGTACGGCCGAAGACGTAACCGGCCTTGAAGACCTGCACCGTCTCGGAGGAGTGGGTGAACCCCGCCGGCTGGATGTTCGGCGGCCCGTCCCCGAGCGGCACCATGTAGCCGTTGGGCTGCGTGGCCGCGGTGATGTGCTTGGGCAGGCCGTCCCATCGCCTGGCGAGGTCGTCGGGCACCTTGAGGTCGCAGTCCTTGATGGTGTCCGTCGCGACCCTGAGCCGGTCGTGCACGTAGATGGCGTACCGCGGGGCCTGCTCCCTGAGTGAGCCCTCGGAGTCGATGTCGAGCTTCATCGACTTCACCATGCGGCTCAGGGCGAGGTCCTTCCAGCGCTTCTGGTTGTAGCGGCAGCCGATCCGCAGCAGGCCGATGTCCTGGTCGAGCCCGTGGTTGTGCCCGATCTTGTAGAAGCGCGGGTCGGCCAGCACCTTCGCGTGCACGGCCAGGCTGTCCTTCAGCCAGGCGTCGGAGACGTACCTGCTCAGGCAGACCAGCGCCGGGGCGCGCAGCGCGGTCGGGTGGTCCATCCAGGCGTACTTGTTGGTGGTCCGCCCGCCGTAGGGGTTCTTCTCGACCCAGTCCTTGGCGATCTCGATCGCGCGGTTGAGATACGCCTGCTTGCCGGTGGCCTCGTAGTCGGCCACCAGGCGTCCCATCCAGCGCAACGACTGGAAGACCATCTGCCAGGACCGGCTCTTGTACGGGTCGAGCGACCAGTTGACCTTGGCCCCCACCTTGACGGCAGGACGGTCGAGGAACGACAGTTCACCGTTCATGACGTCGTCGGAGGTCGGTGTCGCCGGGAGCCAGTCTCCCTGGCATTCCGGCGTGCGTGTGGGCGCCTGAGCGGCCGCTGCGGGTACGGCCGGCCCGCCACTGGCGAGGGCCAGCGCGGCGATGAGGCCAAGAGCGTGAGTGCGGGGGCGCACGCCAGTTCCTTCCGACCACAGGTGAGGGGGATTGATCATGCTGGCCGAATAGTAATGATTCGGTCAAGCCGCAGGTGACATCGTTAGCAGGATTTGACGTCCCTCCCCGGGTGGAGGGAACCCGACCGCCGCTCCTCGGCCGGTCGAGCGAGCCCGCCGTCGTGGCCTCGCCCGGTCACTGCGCGACCGGGAGACGACCTAAGCGGCCAGACGCGCCTTCAGCATGAAGGGCACCGCCAAGAACGCCGCGCCGGCGGTGAGGAACGCCGCTGGTCCGACAGCGTCGGCGACACCGCCCACCAAGGTGACCATGCCCGGGACGGCGGGCTGAGCGATCCCCCACGACGACCCCTGGAAGGCGAACCAGCGAGGACGCTCGACTTCGGGAGCCGCATCGGCGACCAGAGCTTGCCAGCGGCCCAGCAGGACCCCGTTCACGGCTGTCCATGCCAGATAAGCCCCGATGGTCAACGGGAGATTCTCCACGCGGGCCATAGTCAGGGCGATCAGTCCGAGCAGGACGGCCCCGCCCGCCAGAACCAGGCCGTGAGGGCGTGGGGTGAGCAGTCGCCGCGTCGCCCACAAGGTCAAGGGAGCGAGGGCGGCCGCTCCGGTGAGAGCGGCACCTGGGAGCCAGGCGGGTGCGCCGCGCTGCAAGAGCACCAGGGGCATGAACATCACCACCGCCAGGTAACCGACGGCGAAGGCGGTGCTCGCCAACGTGAACCGCAGCAGCAGAGTCGACGGTCTCCAGCGCTTCCTGTCCTGTCTGGAAACCGGTCGCTCCCCGTCCCCGCGGGGAAGGAAGAACAGAGCCACCGCGGCGGCCGCCAGGCAGGTGGCAGCGTCGACGACCAACAGCCATCGCACCCCCAGCGGGAGCAGGGCCGCGGCGATCAGTCCGCCGATCGCTCCCGCGGCCACCAGCGAGCTGCCCAACAGCCCGTACAGCTCCTGGCGCTGATCATCCTCGGTGACCTGGGCCACCAGCTCCTGGGCCGCCGGTTCGTAGATCTCGAACGCCAGGCCCACCAGAGCGACGGCGATCAACACCTGAGGGGGAGTCCGCGCAGCCGACAGGGCGACCAACGACAGACCTGTCGCGCCGAGCCCCAGCGCCACCACGATCCGAGGCGGCAGCCGATCGAGGACGAAAGCCCCGGCCCAGCGTGAGAGCAGGGCCGTGACGCCGAAGAGCGCCAAAGCGGCCGACGCGAGGCCGGGACCGGCGAACACCGCCAGGAAGGCGAGCGCGTACGCGCCCATCTGGTTCAGTATCCGCACCCACAACAACGCCTTGGCCGCCCCGGGCATCGAAACGAACACCCCTCGCACCTCCGTCAGGCCCGCGCGGCACCACCGTCGCGAACCTCGAGCGAACAGACCAGGCGTCATCGTTTCAGGCGGCACCGACAACAACGCGCAGGTGAAGCGAGCACCTCGCACACTGACGGACCTCGCTCATTCGATGCATGGACCGGACGGGCGCCGTGTCCGCGATACGCCCATGCGGAACGCGTCGGCCAGGTCGGTCTCGGTCTCACGCGGGACCGGTGGTGGAATCCACGTCATGAGGACGATGCCCGAAACCCCCGCCGCCCGTACCGCGCTCGACGTCGCCGCGAGGTTCTGCTCGCCCGCGTTGCTCAACCACTCCGTCCGCGCCTACCTCTGGGCCGTCTCGTACGGCGAAGCGCACGGCATCCCGTACGACGACGAGCTGCTCTGCGTCTCCGCGTTGTTGCACGACATCGGGTTGACGGCGGCCTTCGACAGCCACACGACGCCGTTCGAGGAGGCGGGGGGAAACCTCGCCTGGGTGTTCGCCCGAGCCTCGGGTTGGCCGGAGGAGCGGGCGCGGCGGGCGGCCGAGATCATCGTGCAGCACATGCGTGATGACGTCTCACCCTCGGTCGACCCGGAGTCCCACCTGTTGCAGGTGTCCACGAGCTGGGACGTCTCGGGGCGGCGGCCGGAGGAGTTCGCTCCGGAGCTGCGGACGCGTGTTCTCGGCCGGTATCCCCGCCTCGGGTTCGGCCCGGAGTTCCGTTGCCTGTTCGAGGAGCAGGCGCGGCGCAAGCCGCTCAGTGCGGCGGCGGAAACGGTCAGGGATGGGATAGCGGGGCGAATTGCCGCTAACCCGCTGGATGCTTGACCTTCTCCCGGGAATGACTCGCGGAAAGGAGGCAGCGATGATCAAAGGCGCGCACTGGCTCATGTACAGCCGTGATCCGGACGCCGACCGGGCCTTCCTCCGTGACGTGCTCGGCCTCGCGAACGTCGACGGGGGCAGCGGCTGGCTCATCTTCCGGTTGCCACCCGCCGAGCTGGGGGTGCATCCCACGGGCGAGCGGCCGATGTTCGATCTCTATCTGATGTGCGACCGGATCACGGAGACGGTCGGCGAGCTGACCGCGAAGGGGGTGACGTTCACCCGGGAGGTCGGGGACGAGGGCTACGGCCTGGTCACCAGCTTCCGCCTCCCGGGCGGAGCCGAGATCGGCCTCTACGAGCCCCGTCACCCGACCGCCATCTGACGTACGGCGAACGACCAGGTCAGCTGTGCTTCGGGGTGGCGCTCTGCACGACTTCGAAGGACCACAGCTCGGCGCCGGAGGCGGCCGGTCCCTGACCGTGGCCGTGACCCTGCTGCGGGGCCTGCCCGTGTCCGTGACCCTGCTGGCCGGCCTCCGCGGCCGCCTGGGCATGGCCCGCCTGGAAGGCGCGGCTCTCCTGCCAGCGCTGGAAGTCCTCCTCGCTACGCCACCGGGTGTAGACCATGTAGCGGTCCGTGCCCTCGACCGGCCGCAGCAGTTCGAACCATTCGAATCCGTCGGCCGTCTCCACCATCCCGGCGCGGTTGGCGAAGCGCTTCTCCAACTCGTCGCGCATCTCCGCGCTCACCGTCAATACGTTGATCTTCACGACCGACACTGCGGGCTCCTCTGGTGAGTGAATTCCGACATGGCCACACTACGAGTCGCCCAGGTCGCCCCCCGGACGCGCCACGGCGGTTCGCCCGCCGCGGTTGTACGGCGGGCATGGAGAGGGGCGGACGCGCCCGTCCCCCGCCACCGCTCCCGCCGGGCCGACCTTGCCGGTCAGGGCACTAGCCTTGTGACCGTGCGTATCGCGAGGTTCTCCAAAGGCGACGGTGTCGCGTTCGGTGTGGTGGAAGAGGGCGAACAGGTCGTCGCCAGGATCGACGGTCATCCCTTCGGCGGGGTCGAGCTCACCGGCGAGAGATATCCGCTCGCGGAGGTCAGGATCGTCGCGCCGATGCTGCCCAGCAAGGTCGTGGCGATCGGTAAGAACTACGCCGAGCACGCACGCGAGATGGGCGGCGAGGCCCCCGGGGAACCGCTCATCTTCCTCAAGCCGAGCACCTCGGTGATCGGTCCCGGGGAGGCCATCGCCTACCCCGGCAAGCTGTCGCAGCAGGTCGACTACGAGGGCGAGCTGGCCGTGGTCATCGGGCGGCTCTGCCGGGACGTGCCGGTCGAGCGCGCGCGTGAGGTGATCTTCGGCTACACGTGCGCCAACGACGTCACCGCCCGCGACCTGCAGAAGCAGGACGGCCAGTGGACCAGGGCCAAGGGCTTCGACACGTTCTGCCCGCTGGGCCCGTGGATCGAGACCGACCTGGACCCGGACGACCTCGCCCTCACGACCAGCGTGAACGGCGAGCTCAAGCAGAGCGCGCGCACGTCGCTCCTGCTGCATGACATCCCGACGCTCATCGCGTATGTGAGCTCGGTCATGACGCTCCTGCCCGGCGACATCATCCTGACCGGCACACCCGCCGGTGTCGGGCCCATGTCCGTCGGTGACGAGGTCAGCGTCGGCATCGAAGGAATCGGAACTCTCACCAACCGGGTGATCTCTCGTGACTGACCTGCGTGTCCGCTTCGCGCCCTCGCCGACCGGCATGTTCCATGTCGGCGGCGCCCGTTCCGCGCTCTACAACTGGGCGCTCGCCGAGCAGTCCGGGGGCACCTTCGTGCTCCGCATCGAGGACACCGACGCCGCGCGCAACCGGCCGGAGTGGACCGAGGGCATCATCTCGGCGCTCGCCTGGATCGGCATCCACGGCGACTCGCCGTTCTTCGAGGGCCCCTACTTCCAGTCCGCCTACGAGGCCCAGCACCGCGAGGCGGCGGCGACGCTGCTCAAGGACGGCAAGGCCTACCACTGCACCTGTACGCGTGACGACGTGAAGGCCAGGACGGGCTCCGAGCACCAGGGCTACGACGGCTTCTGCCGGGATCGCGGTCTGACGGAGGGCGCGGTCAGGTTCCGCACCCCCGACGAGGGCGTGACCGTGGTGGACGACCTGGTCCGCGGGCGGGTCGAGTTCCCGAACGCCGCCATGGAGGACTTCGTCGTCGTGCGCGGCGACGGGTCGCCGCTGTTCATCCTCGCCAACGTGATCGACGACGTCGAGATGCGGATCTCCCATGTCGTACGCGCGGAGGAGCACCTGTCGAACACCCCCAAGCAGCAGCTGCTGTGGGAGGCGCTGGGGGTCACGCCGCCGATCTGGGCGCACGTCCCGGTCATCGTCAACGAGAAGCGGCAGAAGCTGTCCAAGCGGCGCGACAAGGTGGCCCTGGAGTCCTACCGGGACGAGGGCTATCTCGCCGAGGCGATGGTCAACTACCTCATGCTGCTCGGCTGGGGACCCGGCGACGACCGGGAGATCATGCCCTGGTCGGAGATGATGCCGCTGTTCCGGCTCGAGGACGTCAACCCGTCCCCGGCGTTCTTCGACGAGAAGAAGCTGCGCGCCTTCAACGGCGAGTACATCCGGGCGCTGCCCCTCGACGTCTTCATCGAGCGGTGCGAGCCCTGGCTCGACCCGAGCTGGGACCGGGGCACGTTCGCCAGGCTCGCCGGGCTCGCGCAGACCCGCGTGGCGGTGCTGTCCGAGATCACGGCGAATGTGGACTTCCTCTTCCTGGACGTCCCGGTTCACGACCAGGCGTCGTGGGACAAGGCGATGAAGCCGGGCGCGGCCGAGATCCTCGCCGGGTATGCCGAGCGTCTGCAGGACGTCAGCTGGGACCCCGAGTCGCTCAAGACCGCACTTGAGGAGGTCGGGGCCGCGCACGGGCTCAAGCTGGGCAAGGCCCAGGCGCCGATCCGGGTCGCGATCACCGGTCGCACGGTCGGTCTCCCGCTGTTCGAGTCGATCGAGGTCCTCGGCCGCGAGCGGTCCCTCGAAAGGCTGCGTGCGGCTCTCGCGAAGCTCTCCTGAACCCGGTCGGCCATGTGGCCGACCATGCCGTCAGCGACATCGTGAGGGCCAGCGAGAGGGTCGCCCCGGCGGCCGTCGCCGGCCACACGCCGGTGACGCCCAGCGAGGAGGAGCTCGGCAGCGAGGCGAGGGGCAGTTGGACCGCGAAACCCGCCAGCGTGGCGACGAGCGGTCCGCTGCCCCTTCCGCTCGCGACGTGGCAGGTCCGCGAGCCCCCGCGTGATCAGGACGGTGTCAGAGGAGACCGCGCCGGGTGAGGAGCGGCTCGATCCGCGGATCGCGCCCCCGGAAGTCGCGGAACGCCGTCAGCGCGTCCACGCTCCCACCCTTGGACAGCAGCCGCTGCCGGAACCGGTCGCCGTTCTCCCTGCGCAGGCCGCCGTTCTCCTTGAACCACTCGACCGTGTCCGCGTCGAGGACCTCGCTCCAGATGTAGGAGTAGTAACCCGCGCTGTAGCCGCTCGACCAGATGTGCGCGAAGTAGGTGCTGCGGTAGCGCGGCGGCACCGCGGGCAGGTCCACGCCCGCGTTCCGCAGGGCCTCGGCCTCGAACGCCTCGGCGTCGCCGCCGGTGTAGGCGGTGTGCCAGGCCCAGTCCAGCAGGGTCGCGGCCAGGTACTCGACCGTCGCGAAGCCCTGGTTGAACTTCTGCGACTCCAGCATCCGGTCCACGAGCTCCCGCGGCATGGGCTCGCCGGTCTCGTAGTGCTTGGCGTAGTTGGCGAGGATCTCCGGGTCGGTCGCCCACATCTCGTTGACCTGCGAGGGGTACTCGACGAAGTCCCTCGGCACCGCCGTACCGGAGAACCGGGGGAAGCGGACGTCGGAGAACAGGCCGTGCAGGGCGTGCCCGAACTCGTGGAACATCGTGTTGACCTCGTCGAAGGTCAGCAGGGTCGGCTCACCCTTGACGATGTTGAGGTTGTTCACCACGACGGGCCGGGTGCCTTCGAGGGCCGACTGCTTGACCAGGTGGTTCATCCACGCTCCGCCGCGCTTGGAAGCACGGGCGAAGAAGTCGCCGAGGAACAGGCCCAGGGGCGAACCGTCCTCGTTGAACACCTCGAAGACGCGGACATCGGGGTGATATCCCTGCAGGTCCTCCCGCTCGCGGAAGGTGATCCCGTACAACCGCTGCGCCGCGTAGAACACGCCGCGCGACAGGACGCTGTTCAGTTCGAAATAGGGGCGCATCTGGGCGCTGTCGATGTCGTACCGCGCCTTGCATACCTTCTCGGCGTAGAAGGACCAGTCCCACGGCTGGATCGCGTGTCCGGCGATCTCCTCGAGGTCGCTCTGCTCCTTGCGGGCGTTGGCCACGGCGGGCGGGACGAGCCGGTCGAGCATCTCGGCGACCGCCTGGGTGGTCCCGGCCGTCTGGTCCGCCAGGACGTACTCGGCGTGGTTCGTGTACCCGAGCAGCCTGGCCCGCTCCTCGCGCAGCCGCGCGATGCGGGTGATCAGTTCGGCGTTGTCGGCTCCGCGTCCGGTGGACGCCTTGTGGATCCGCTCGCGCAGCGCCCGGTGGGTGAGCTCGGCGAGCGCGGGCTGGCCGGTGGGCAGGACGAGGGTGATGAGGTATCCCGCGTCCAGGCCGCGCTCCCTGGCCGTCTCGTGGAGGCCCTGGACGGCGTCCGGCGACAGGCCCTCGAGCTCGGCGACGTCGTCGACGGTGATCGCCCGCGCGTTGGTGTCGGCGAGCAGGTTCTGCTGGAACGTGGTCGCCAGCGTGGACAGTTCCTCGTTGAGCTCCCTGAGCCGTGCCTGGTCCTCTTCACCGAGTACGGCTCCCGCCCGCGTGAAGTCGGTGAGATAGCGGTCGAGGAGCCACTGCTCGGCCTCGTCCGCGGCCTGGACGGCCCGGATGCGGGCGAACAGCCGGGCGTTCAGATGGATCGCGTCGCTGTGCTTGGACAGCTTGGGCGTGACGTCCTTCTGGATCTCCTGGACGCCCGGTGTGGTGTCGGAGGAGGCCTGGTTGAAGAAGACCGTCGACACCCGGTCGAGCAGCCCGCCGGAACGCTCCAGAGCCTCGATGGTGTTCTCGAAGGTCGGCGGCTCGGGATCGTCCGCGATCACTGCGATCTCGGCGAGATGCTCGGCCATCCCCTGCTCGAACGCCGGCGCGTAGTGCTCCTCCGTGATCTCGTGGAACGGAGGCAGTCGGTACGGCAGGGAACTGGGGCTCAGAAACGGGTTGGCCGCCGCCTGGGTCATCGGGGGCTGCTCCTCACTGCTGCTGTGTGCTGATGGCTCTTCTCAGACTCGCACAAGGAGGCGCCTGACCTTTGTTGAGGAGCCACGCCGCAATCGTTTTGGTAGTGGGCTCCAAGCTGGGCTATTCTTTCGGAGTCGCGAGCGAGCCCCAAGGGGCGAGCGAGACGATGGGGTATGGTGTAATTGGCAGCACGACTGATTCTGGTTCAGTTAGTCTAGGTTCGAGTCCTGGTACCCCAGCTGCATCCCTCTCGGGGAGATGCTACGGATTCGGGTTCCCCCCGGTTCCGATCACAGTGTGTATGGTCCCGTCGTCTAGTGGCCCAGGACGCCGCCCTCTCAAGGCGGTAGCGGCGGTTCGAATCCGCTCGGGACTACCACACACACTGCGAGGTCCCGTCGTCTAGTGGCCTAGGACGCCGCCCTCTCAAGGCGGTAACGGCGGTTCGAATCCGCTCGGGACTACTTTTTCTCACCCTCGGAACATCGGTTCCGAGGGTTTTTTCATGTGATGAATCCCTCACGCGGATCGCCGTACGGGCATTGATGGGGGAGCGTCGCTATCCAGCGATTGGAGAGTGTCACTATCTAGCGCGGGCATGTGGATCTTCGCGTCGCCCGGCCGAGCCGGACGTCCGATCCGTCGACCGCGGCCGGAGAGGGCCGGTGGGCGGCGGAACGGTGACGTCATGAGCGGAACGGCCACTCCGGCTCGCGTGACCGCCGACGTTCGCGCCGGCCCCGACGGCTTCCACTCCTTGGGAAGGGGCTGCCGGGGCCCGGGCGGAGCTTCGCCGAGCCGGTGGCGAGTGTGGTCGGGTTCGACCGGCGTCCGCGACTTGCGCCGGACGCCATCTGAGTTCCAAAATCATACTCATGATGTCGACACTGCGCTCGCGCACGCACAGCTGGGCTCCCGCCACTCTGCCGGGGGAGGTCGCGGAGCTGAGCGGGCTCGAATTCCTCCAGGCCATGCTCAACGGTGTGATCGCCGCTCCGCCGATCGCCGGCACCTTGGGCTTCACGATGCTGAAGGTCGAGCCGGGAGTCGCGATCTTCGAGGGGGAGACGGGCGAGCACCAGTACAACCCGATGGGTTCCGTGCACGGGGGCTATTTCGCGACCCTGCTCGACTCGGCGCTCGGGTGTGCGGTCATGACCATGTTGCCCGCCGGTGTGGGATACACCACGACCCAGTTGAACGTGCACATGGTGCGTCCGGCCTTCGCGCACACCGGCGCCCTGCGATGCGAGGCGAAAGCCGTACACGTGGGCAGGACGGTCGCGACGGCCGAGGCGCGCCTCGTCGGGGCGGACGACGACAAGTTGTACGCGCACGGCACCACGACCTGTGCCGTCTTCTCGATGCGCCGGTAGCTCCAGGCGACGATCGCGCCCTTCCGCACGGAACAACGGAACAGGGGACACGCCCGGTCGGGCGTGTCCCCTGTGAGTTCCGGTGACGAGCGTGCCGCGTCCGCCGGACGTTCTCAGCGGCGCGATCGGGCCTTGAAGAGCGCCCGTTTGGCCGCCTTACCCACCTGCTTGTCCGGATGGGCGTCGCCGACCGCCTCGAGCAGCTCCTCCAGGTGCGGGTGAGGAACCTTCCAGATCACGTCGAGCAGGCCGATGATCTGCTGGGCGGGGCCGATGTCGTGCAGGCTGCTGACGAACTCCGCCCGGCCGAGCCCGGCCGAGATCGTCCACATGTCGAGAATGAGCCAGTGCGTGTCGGCCTGAGTGGGCTCCGGCGCGTCCTCGACGTCGAGCTGGGTCAGGTGCGTCGCCGCGTACGGCCGGAGGGAGGGCTCCTCGAGCGCCTCGGTCCAGGCGGGTACGGCCACCTCGCCGAGGGCCCCGACCAGGCTGGCCGCCTGGACCCGGACCAGGGCGTCGGCCTCGTCCTCCGCGGCGGCGGCGAGCAGTTCGGTGGCCGCCCGGGCGGGGTCGCGCAGGCCGAGCCACGCGGCGAACTCGGCGTCCGCCTCCTCCTCGGGCAGGTCGGCGCTCAGCGACAGCAGGTCGATCGCGGTCATCGCGTCGATGGCGGGCCGGGCGTCGATGTCGATGTCCGCGTCGTCCACGAGGTGGACCACGCCTTCGGTGCCGAGGGGCGTGAGGCGTACCTCGTCGCCTTCCACGGTGACCATGCCGTAGCCGGTCAGCCACGCGATCACAGGCGCGAGCGGGTCGCCGGCGGCGGCCCACGCGTCAGGGCCGAGGTCGTCGTACTCGGTCGCCGCCTCGGCCAGCTCCTCGCGCAGCTCGGTGATCGAGCGCGAGCCGCCGTTGATCAGGACCCGGACCAGGAGCGCCCGGGTCAGCCCGGACAGCGCCAGCGTCAGATCGTCGTCGTCCAACTCGGGGTCGCCGTAGTCGACCGAGTGGAGACCGAGCATCCAGGCGTCGAGGACGTCCTCGTCGTCCTCGAACGGCCAGGCGGCGGTGTCGGCGTCGACGCTGACCGTGTCGTCCCCGTCCGGGGCGATGAACTCCAGGTCGATGGCGAGGTTCCAGAGGTTCCAGAGGGACTGCGCGTCGCTCAGGCCGACGGTGCGCACCGCCTCCTTGACCTCCTCCTCGGTGAGAAGGGTCTCCGCGCCGACCTTGCGGCCGGAGCCCACCCACCCCGCGAGATCGCGGGCCTGCGTGATGAGCGGGACCGCGCGAGCCGCCGCCGCGAGCTCGGAGTCCGGACGCAACCGGATCGTGGGGAGGTCGGCGATCTCGTCGGCGAAGGGCTCGAAGTCGCCGAGGCTCTCGTCCTCGTCGTCCTCGAACTCGTCCTCCTCCTCGTCCCAGTCGCGCTCGGCGATGGCGTCCTCCATCGTCTCGACGAAGTCGTCCTCGATCTCGTCGAGCTCGGCGAGGAGGGTGTCGAGCGAGGCGGAGCCCTGCACCAGCCGACCCGTCTCGGACAGGAACGTCAGATAGGACCGCAGGGCGGGGACCATGCCGTCGGCGGCCTCGTCGGGATCCTCGACGACCTGCGGGATGCGTTCCAGCAGGATGGTGCGCAGGTCGCCCGCCTTCCACAACCCCGCGTCGTCACGGGCATCCAGGCGATGCCACAGAACGGCCGGGCCCACCAGGTCGGGATCGCTGCCGGGAGCGTTGGCGGGAGCCCAGAGGATGAACTCCTGGAGCAGTGGACGCAGTTCAGCGGCGGCTGCCTCAATGCGGTCTGTCACCCCGCCAGCCTAGGGCTAACCGGGCATGCTCTCTAATCAGTTAGCGCGCCGCATCGCCTCGGTGATCCGTTCGGCGGCGGCCACGACGGGGGCGGCGTGCATGCGGCCCGGCGTGCGGGTGAGCCGCTCGATCGGCCCGGAGACGGACACCGCCGCGATTACCTTGCCGCCCGCGCCCCGGATGGGCGCGGAGACGCTCGCCACTCCCTGCTCGCGTTCGCCGACGCTGTGCGCCCATCCCCTCCTGCGTACGCTCGCGAGCGTGGCGGCGGTGAACTTCGCGCCGCGCAGGCCGCGGTGGAGCCGGTCGGGCTCCTCCCAGGCGAGCAGGATCTGCGCGGCCGATCCGGCGATCATAGGCAGCGCGGAGCCGACGGGAACGGTGTCGCGCAGGCCGCTCGCGCGCTCCGCGGCCGCGACGCAGACCCGCTCGTCACCCTGGCGCCGGTAGAGCTGCGCGCTCTCCCCGGTGAGATCACGGAGGTGGGTCAGGACCGGGCCGGCGACGGCGAGCAGCCGGTCCTCGCCGGCGGCCGTGGACAACTCCGACAGCCGGGGGCCCAGGACGAAGCGACCCTGGGTGTCGCGGGAGACGATGCGGTGGTGCTCAAGCGCGACGGCCAACCGGTGGGCCGTCGGCCGGGCGAGGCCGGTCGCCTGGACGAGCTGGGCCAGGGAAGCAGGCCCCGCTTCCAGGGCGTTGAGTACGAGAACGGCCTTGTCGAGCACTCCGACTCCGCTAGAGTTGTCCATACCCCGATACTGCCGTCTCGCGATCCGAGACGCAAACACAATGGTCCGGATTAGCAGCTAGAGTTGTCCATATCCCGATATTTCCGTCTCATGATGAGAGACGTCGGGAGGTCGAAACGCAAGGAGGCGTCACAACCATGGGTCGCACACTGGCCGAGAAAGTCTGGGAGCAGCACGTCGTGCGTCGCGCCGACGGCGAGCCGGACCTGCTGTACATCGATCTCCACCTCGTCCACGAGGTGACCAGCCCGCAGGCGTTCGACGGCCTGCGTCTCGCCGGCCGGCCGGTCCGGCGGCCCGACCTCACCATCGCGACCGAGGACCACAACGTCCCGACCGTACTCGGCCCCATCTCCGACCCGGTGTCGCGCACCCAGGTCGAGACGCTGCGCAAGAACGCCGCCGAGTTCGGCGTCCGGCTGCACCCCATGGGCGACGCCGGTCAGGGCGTGGTGCACATCATCGGCCCGCAGTTCGGCCTGACGCAGCCCGGCATGACGATCGTCTGCGGTGACTCGCACACGTCCACGCACGGCGCCTTCGGCGGCATCGCGTTCGGCATCGGCACCTCCGAGGTGGAGCACGTGCTGGCCACCCAGACGCTGCCCGCCTACCGGCCCAAGACCATGGCCATCGAGGTCAAGGGCGACCTGCCGGTCGGGGTCACCGCCAAGGACCTGATCCTCGCCATCATCGCCAAGATCGGCACCGGCGGCGGCCAGGGGTACATCGTGGAGTACCGCGGCGAGGCCATCCGCAACCTCTCCATGGAGGGCCGGATGACCGTGTGCAACATGTCGATCGAGGCGGGCGCCCGCGCCGGCATGATCGCGCCGGACGAGACCACGTTCGCCTACCTCAAGGGCCGTCCCCACGCGCCGTCCGGCACCGCCTGGGACGAGGCCGTCGAGTACTGGAAGAGCCTGCGCACCGACGACGACGCCGAGTTCGACCGGGTCGTGGAGATCGACGCCGCGACGCTGACGCCGTTCGTCACCTGGGGCACGAACCCGGGCCAGGGCGCTCCGCTTGGCTCCGCCGTACCCGCGCCGGAGCAGTTCACCGACCCGATCGACCGGTCGGCCGCCGAGCGCGCCCTGGAGTACATGGGCCTGAGCGCCGGAACCCCGCTGAACGAGATCCAGGTGGACACCGTCTTCGTCGGGTCCTGCACCAACGGCCGGCTGGAGGACCTGCGCGCCGCCGCCGGCATCCTGCGCGGCCGCAAGGTCGTCACCCGCACGCTGATCGTGCCCGGCTCGATGCTGGTCAAGAAGGCCGCCGAGGAGGAGGGCCTGGACCAGGTGTTCAAGGACGCCGGGGCCGAGTGGCGCGAGGCGGGCTGTTCCATGTGCCTCGGCATGAACCCCGACACGCTGAAGCCGGGCGAGCGCAGCGCCTCCACCTCCAACCGCAACTTCGAGGGCCGTCAGGGCAAGGGGGGCCGCACCCACCTGGTGTCCCCGCAGGTCGCCGCCGCGACCGCCGTCACCGGCAAGCTGACCGCTCCCGCAGACCTGGCCTAGGCCCTGTTCAAGGAAGAACACCGATGGATGCCTTCACCACGCACACCGGCAGGGCCGTCCCCCTGCGCCGCAGCAACGTCGACACCGACCAGATCATCCCGGCCGTCTGGCTCAAGCAGGTCAGCCGTACCGGCTTCGAGAACGGGTTGTTCTCCGCATGGCGTGAGGACCCGTCCTTCATCCTGAACAACCCGGCCTACGAGGGCGCCTCGATCCTGCTCTCGGGTCCGGACTTCGGCACCGGCTCCTCGCGCGAGCACGCCGTATGGGCCCTGCAGCAGTACGGCTTCCGCGTCGTGATCGCGGCCCGTTTCGGCGACATCTTCCGCAACAACTCCACGAAGATGGGCCTGCTCCCGGTCATCCTCCCCGCCGACGTCGTCGAGGGGCTGCAGGCGGCGGCCGAGGCGGACCCGGCCGTCGAGATCACGGTCGACCTGGCCGAGCGCGAGGTCAGGATGGGATCCGACGCCTGGTCGTTCGAGATCGACGACTACACGCGCTGGCGGCTGATGGAGGGCCTGGACGACATCGGGCTGACCCTGCGTCACGCCGACGACATCGCGGTGTACGAGAATGGACGGCAGCCATGGCTGCCGACCACTGTCTGAACGAGTTTCAGCTAGAAGACGATCGCCTGGCGCGGGGGTTGCGCGATGCGCACCGCCGCGTCAGGGCGCTGGACGTGTCTCTCGAAGAGCGGACCCGCCTTACGCACAGACTGCTTGCTATCTGTAACGTGGCAAAGCAGGACATAGAGCATGCAACCGCCCGGCTTGATGCCTTCATCGCCTATCTGGACGGCACATCCGACACACGGAGTGGGCGAAACACAGCGCCTGGTGATTGAGTCCCATGCACGCGTCCCCTAATTTCAAGCGCGTAAGGGGGAGGAACCAATGAACAAGAAGGAACTCGTCGACGCGATCACGGACCGCGTCGGTGACAAGAAGACGGCCACCGAGGCGGTCAATGCGATTCTCGACGCCATCCAGCATGCCGTCGCGAGTGGGGACAAGGTCTCTATCACCGGGTTCGGCGCCTTTGAGATGGTCCACAAGCCTGCCCGCACGGCTCGGAACCCTTCGACCGGTGCACCGATCAAGGTTGAGGAGAGCTGGGGGCCCAAGTTCCGCCCCGGAAACGACTTCAAGGAGCTCGTCAACGCCGGCGGCAAGAAGTCTTCCAAGAAGTAGCGGCGGTCTCGACCGAGGACGGCGTCCGGATCATCCGGGCGCCGTCCTGCTTTTCCCGGCCCGTCGTGCCGGAGGCGCGGCGCTCAAGCACAGAGGGGCACGAGTCGCCTCAAGGCCGGTCGAGGTCCAGACCCGCCTGCCGGGTTCGTGATCGGCAGGGGACGTCGGTCATCGCGGTACTTCCTTGGCCCGCCGCTCGAGAAAGGCCCGGAGAGCGGGATCCGCGCTGAGCGTGGCCGCTTGGGCGTAGGCCGCGACCGCGTCCTGGTGTCGGTCGAGCTGGACGAGTAGATCGCCGCGTGCCGCGTGATAGGGCTGGAACCGCTCCCGCTCGACGGGCAATGCCTCCAGCAGCGACAGCCCCGTCTGTGGTGACTGGGTTCGGCCGACGACGGCGGCGTGGGCGACCCGGCTGCCCAGACTCGGCGCGATCGCGACCAGAGCCGTGTAGAGGATGCACAGTGCGTTCCAGTCGGTGGCACCGCTGCGGGCCCGATCGCAGTGGACCGCCTGGATCGCCGCCTCGAGCTGGAAGCGCCCGGGCGCCTGGCCGGGCCGTTCGGCGCGCCGGAGATAGGCTTCGCCCTCGGCGATGAGGCGGTGGTCCCAATCGTCTGGGGCCTGGTCCTGCAGCGGTAGATAGCGATCGCCGGGAGTCGTGGCGCGTGCCGAGGCAAGGGTGAGCAGCGCCGCGAGCGCCCACGCCTCGGGCTCGTCGCCGAGCAGCGTCGCGGTGGTGACGGCCAGGTACCGGGCCTCGCCCGCGAGTGACGCTTCGTCGCCCCGCTCCGGAAAGGTCAGTGCGTAGCATCCGTACACCGCCTCGAGCACCGGTGGCAGCCGCTGGGGCATGGCCTGCCGCCCGGGAACGACGAAGGGGATCTTGGCGTCCCGGATCCGGCGCTTGGCCCGCACCAGGCGTTGCGACATCGCCCCGGCGGGTAGGGCGAAGGCCCGCGCGATCTGGGCGGAGTCGAACCCGAGCACGGCCTGGAGCATCAGCGGGGTACGGACGTTGGCGGCGATGGCCGGGTGCGCGCAGACGAACAGCAGGGCCAGCCGGGGGTCGGGGATCTGGTCTGGATCGAGATGGTTCAGCGGCGAGACGGCGTCGGCAGCGATGTCGGTGGCCGCCTCCAGCGGCTGGTTGCGGCGGTGGGCGGCGGACTTCCACAGATCTCGCTGACGGTTGCGGGCGACCGTGAACAGCCAGCCCTCGGGGTTGTCCGGTACGCCGTCGCGCGGCCACGTGGTCAGAGCCTGCTCGAAGGCCTGCGCCAGGGTGTCTTCGGCGAGTTCGAGGTCGCCGGTCGGAGCGGCCAGCAGGGCGACCAGCCGACCGTGGGACGCCCGAGCGGTGCGCTCGGCGACGTGCGCGGCCGCCTCGCCGGTCACGATGATGGAACCCATGTGCCGGCCTCGATGTGCACGGCACCGGGCCGGACCTCGACGGTGCCCCACGCCAGCGGCGGCGCCTGCCGGGCCCACTCCAGGGCGGCGTCCAGATCCGGCACGTCGATGACGATCACGCCCCCGAGCTGCTCCTTGGTGTCGGCGAACGGCCCGTCCTGGATGCGCGGCTCCCCGTCGACCAGTGTGAGTGTGGTCGAGCTGGCCGACGGCTGCAACACCTGGCCGCTCACCAGAATCCCGGCCTGCTCCAGCGTCGCGGCGTAACTGGCCATGGCTCGCAGCCCTGCGGCCATCGCCTCGGCCCCGATCGACTCCTCGCTCACCTCGCCGTAGTGGAACATCAGCATGTACCGCATGTCCCGATCCTCCCTCGTCACTTGACCCGATAGCGTGCGATCACCACACCGGTCGTGGCGATGATCGCCTCCTGGAGCGTCAGGTCGGTGCGTTCTCCCTCGCCGAACAGCCGCGTGCCCGAACCGAGCACGATCGGGTGGATCAGCAGGACGTACTCCTCGATCAGGCCCGCCGCATGGAGTGAGCGCACCAGCTCACCACTGCCGATCACCCTGATCACGCCGTCGACCTCGTCCTTCAGCCGTGCGACGGTGTCGGCCGCTTCCCCCACCAGCAGCGTGGAGTTGGGGTAGGCGAGTTCGCTGCCCGCCTCGCGTGAGGCGACGTACTTACGGGAGTTCACCAGCACCTCGGTGAACGGGTTGGGGTCGGTCACCGTTGTCCAGTGGCCCAGTAGGTCGTCGTACGTCCGACGCCCGAAGAGCATCGCTGTGGCTCTGCCCATCCCCGACCCGACGAACTTCCCGATCACCTCGTCGGTGTACCCGATGCCCCAACCGCTGTGATGGAATCCGCCCCTGGTGTCCTCGTCCGTCCGGCCGGGCCCCTGCATGACGCCGTCCACACAGACGCTCTCGAAGACGCTGATCGTGCCCACCTGGTCCTCCTCATCTCATGATCGTCCAGGTCGCGGTCGTGCCTGGCATGGTGATGACGAGATCGGGAGGGGCGGACAGACACCTGCCGGTCCATCCGTGGACATCCGTGGACATCCGTGGAACCCGACCGCGCAGGCGGCTATGCCTGGCCGTCCGGACACGCACGTACACGGAGACGGCCTACACGGGCCACCTGTTCAGTGCGCACATTTCGCCGCTCCCGGCAGCGCATCCCCAGGTCGGCGCCCCGCCGAGCGGAGCGAGGCCATGAGCGGGGCGAGGCGACAAGCGCCGCTCTACGGCAGCGGGAACGTCGAGAGGGTCACGTAGGTGATGCGGCCGCCGTCGACCACGATGTTCACCCGCTGGCCGGTGCGCAGCAGCCGCAGCGGGCCCGCGTCGAAGGCGTCGGCGTCGAAGGCGAGCTCCGCGCCGTCGTCCAGGAACACCGACCCGGAGCGGGTCGCGTCGTCGAAGGTCTTCACCGTGGCCTGCACCTGATCAGCGTACTCGGCCGCCTCCGGGAGGTGGTGGCACTGAGTCAGCTCTCGCCGGGACGCGGCTCGACGTACGACGCGAGGCCGCGCACGATGATGTCGAGGCCGAGCTCGAAGCGGTAGTCGTTGGACTCGTCCACCATGAGGTCGGCGATGGCGACCATGTTGGGGAACCGGTCGGGCGGGAGCGACGCGAAGTATTCCTTCATCTCGTCGCGCATCTCGTCCCACGACTTGACGCCCTCGCCCTGGGATCGCTCCTTCCAGACGCCCTCCTCGGCGACGAAGCCGTCGACGTACGTCGAAAGCAGGTCGCCCGCGATCGCCGCGACGTGGTCGGGCAGCCCGCCCACGCGCAGCAGCGCGAGCATCTTCTCCACGTACGGCAGCAGTTCGGGACCGAACGGCATCTGCCCCATGGAGATCCGGGCCATGTCGCGGTGCGCCAGCAGCCGGGCGCGGCTCTCGCGCGCGAAGTCCTTGACCTGCTCCTGCCAGCGTTCGGGATCGGGTTCCGGCAGGTCGAAGCCGTCGAAGAACCGCTCGTACATGAGCTCGAACAGTTCGTCCTTGTTGTCCACGTGCGCGTAGAGGGCCGAGACCGCGACGCCGAGCTCGGCGGCGACCCGTCGCATGCTCAGCCGGTCGAACCCCTCGCGGTCGAGCACGACGAAGGCCGCGTCGACGATGCGCCCCCGCGTGAGGGGGATGCGAGAGGGAGCGGCTCGCCTCCGCGTTCGCTCCCACGGCGGCGTCGGCATGTCCGGCTGAATCATCGGGACCTCCCGCGCACATGCTAGTGAACGCCGCTCGGCGGAACGAACGACGATCGTCAACGAGATATATCTTGTGCACCGGCCAAAGGCGATATATCTTGAGAACACCGCACGTTCCTAGTGAACACCATTCAATGATAGAACAGTGATCAGTTAAGGTGAACACTGTTCTTACCCCCTCGTTGGAGGATCGATGTCCACTCATGCCGAGGTGGCGACGTCCACGCCGCCCGCGGGCGAGTCCACGCCGTACCGGTGGCGCTGGGCCGCGCTCTTCGTGATCCTCGCCGCGGAGGTCATGGACCTCCTCGACGCGATGGTCACCAACATCGCCGGTCCGACCATCCGGACCGATATCGGCGGCAGCGCGAGCACCCTGCAGTGGCTCGGCGCCGCGTACACGCTGGCCATGACGACCGGCCTGCTCACCGGCGGCCGTCTGGGCGACATCTTCGGCCGCAAGAGGATGTTCGTCATCGGAGCGGCCGGCTTCGTCGTGGGCTCGCTGCTGTGCGCCGTCGCCCAGTCGCCGGAGACCCTGATCGCGGCCCGCGTGGTTCAGGGCCTGTTCGGAGCCGTCATGCTGCCGCAGGGCCTGGGGATGATCAAGGAGATGTTCCCGCCCAAGGAGATGCAGTCGGCCTTCATGTTGTTCGGCCCGGTCATGGGTCTGGCATCGGTCGGCGGCCCGATCCTGGCCGGCTGGCTGGTCGACGCGGACTTCTTCGGCACCGGCTGGCGCATGATCTTCATCATCAACCTGCCGTTCGGCCTGGCCGCGATTCTCGGCGCGCTGCGCTTCCTGCCCGAGTCGCGCTCGCCGCACGCGCTGAAGCTGGACCTCCCCGGTGTCGTCATCGCGTCGCTGGCGGCGGTCCTGATCGTCTTCCCGCTGGTCCAGGGACGCGAGAACGACTGGCCGGTCTGGTCGTTCATCATGATCGGCGCGTCCGTCGTCACCTTCGCGCTCTTCGGATGGTTCGAGGCGCGCAAGAGCCGCACAGGAGGCGACCCGCTGATCGTGCCGAGCCTGTTCCGCAAGCGCGCCTTCACCGGCGGCCTGCTGACCGGCATCGTCTTCTTCTCCGGCATGGCCGGGTTCATGCTGGTCTTCAACCTCTACACGCAGATCGGCCTGGGCTACTCGCCGATCAAGGCCGGTCTCGCCGGGGTGCCCTGGTCGGTCGGCATGATCCTCGGCATGGGCATCATGCAGGCGGTCAAGCGGTTCGGCCGCAAGGTCCTGCACGGCGGAGCGCTCATCATGGCCCTGGGCGCGCTCGGTGTCTATCTGACGATCGACATGGCCGGGATCGGGGTCACGCCGTGGCAGCTCGCGCCCGCCCTGATCGTCACCGGCATCGGCATGGGCCTGCTCATGGGACCGTTCTTCGACATCGTGCTGGCCGGTGTCGAGCAGCACGAGACCGGATCGGCCTCCGGCACGCTCACGGCCGTGCAGCAGCTCGGCAACGCGTTCGGTGTGGCCCTGCTCGGCACGATCTTCTTCGACCTGCTCGGCCCGGTTCCCACCGGCACGACCTTCGAGCACGCCATGAAGATCACGCTGTGGGTCGTGGCGGGCATGCTGCTGCTGACCTTCCTCGTCGCCTTCCTCCTGCCGAAGTACGCCCGCGAGGAGGACGCTCCCGAGGGAGACGCGCTCAAGGAGGTCGTGCCCGCGAGCACCTGACCTGAGATGCGCGCCCCACGACCGCACCGCTCGACCGCGTGGCCACATGATCGCTCTGACCGATCATGTGGCCACGCCCGTTTCCCGGCCGGGCCGTACGGCGGACCGCCCGCTTCACCCCACGAGGCCGGGGGCGATCGGGGGCCGGATTCGCGCGACCACGCTCAGGGTGGTGGGGGGAAGGCCCAGGGCGAGCGCGTCCCGGAGGTCCTCGACCGTGTCGACGTCCCTGCGGACCGACGCGATGCCGTCCAGGGTCAGTTCCTTCGCGCCGCCCGACAGGTGCCTGGCCTTCGACTCGCCGCCGAAACGCGGTTCGAAGGACACGCCGGGCCGTACGCCGTAGAAGGTGGTGCCGACGTCCGCCGCGTCGGGGACGAACGCCTGGTCGAACTCCGCGGCGGCGGCGAGGACCAGGTCCAGCTCCGCCGGGCGCAACGCGGGCAGATCCGCCTGGAGCGCCCCGACGGCCCCGTCGGGCGCGAGCCGTACCGCCTCGGCGGCCCCGAAGCGGAGCGCGGTGTTGAGACCCCTGTCGGGGTCGGTCACCACATGGGCGCCCAGGGCGGCCAGCCTCTCCGCGGGCACCGGGTCCGCGGTGACGACGATCACGCGGCCGACCCGCGGGCAGCTCAGCGCCGCGGACACCGTGTCGCACGCGATGGCGACCGCCAGCTCGGCGCGGTACGGCCCCGCCGCACCCGCGAGGCGGGTCTTCGCCCTGATGATGGTCTTGACCGGCACCACGAGGGTCCATCGCGTGAGCTGCATAACGTTAAGCATCCCGCCTCGACAGTGCTGGGAGCCAACCGGGAGACTTGGGGTCACCACGCCGCCGGGGGCGGCGGATCTGCACGTGGAGGAGCAAGTGAGCGGACAACGAAGCGCGATGACGCGCGCCCGGGTACCCGCCGAGACGGGCGCGCCGAGCCGGCGCGGCGATTCGCGGTTCCCCGTCCGGCCGGCACGCGAGGAGTCGAGATGAAGCGCCGTGGCCGTCCCTCCCGGTTCTGGGAGTCCCTGGCCGTCCTGATCGTGAAGCCGTTGTCGATCCTGCTGATCAGGCGCGCCTGGCGCGGAGGCGAGTGCATCCCGCGCATGGGCGGTGTCATCATCGCGGCCAACCACATGTCGTGGTCGGACCCGGTCCTGCTCTCCCACTACCTCTACAACAACGGGCGCTGGCCGGTGATCCTCGCCAAGTCCGGGATCTTCAAGGTGCCGGTACTCGGCCACGTCGTCGCCAAGCTGCTCGCCATCCCGGTGCACCGGGGCAGCACCGAGGCCACCCAGTCGCTGAAGATCGCCGAGCAGCGGCTCAGGGACGGCGGGTGCGTCATCTTCTACCCCGAGGGCACGATCACCCGTGACCCCGAGCTGTGGCCGATGGCGGGCAAGACGGGCGTCGCCCGGCTGGCGCTGACGACCGGCGCGCCGGTGATCCCGATCGCACACTGGGGCGCCCACGAGCTCCTGCCGTACGGCGAGAAGAAGCCGCGGCTGTTCCCGCGCAAGACGTTCAAGGTGCTGGCCGGGCCGCCGGTCGACCTGTCCCGGTTCGAGGGCCAGCCGATGCGGGGCACCGTGTTGCGCGAGGCCACCGCCGACATCATGGCCGCCATCACCGGCCAACTCGCGGAGATCCGTGATGAGAACGCCCCCGAATCCCCGTATGACCCGAAAAACACGGCTCACACAGGATGAGCGCGTACGGTGAAGGGGACGACGCGCGGGAAACAGGGAGCTACCGGTGAGCGGTGAGCGGGCCCGGCGCGGCGAGCGGAACGGCCGGCCGAGAGACGAGGCCGTTCCGTCGGACGACGAGGAGTGGTGAGCGACCGGTGAGCAGGGCTGTCGTTTTCGGTACTGGCTCGTGGGGGACCACGTTCGCGATGATCCTCGCGGAGGCGGGCACCAGGACGACGCTGTGGGGGAGACGCGCCTCGGTCGTCGACGCGATCAACGACAGGCACGAGAACCCCGAGTACCTCCCTGGACTGCGGCTGCCCGAGACCCTCCGCGCGACGACCGATCCGGCCGAGGCGATGGAGGGCGCCGACTTCGTGGTCCTCGCGGTGCCGGCCCAGACGCTCCGCGACAACCTGGCCGTCTGGAAGCCGTACATCCCGCGGGACGCCGTGCTGGTCAGTCTCATGAAGGGCGTCGAGCGGGGCACCTGCGAGCGGATGAGCGAGGTCATCAGCGAGGTCGCGGGCGTTCCGCTGGAGCGGGTGGCGGTGGTGTCCGGCCCGAACCTCGTCCCCGAACTGGCCCGGCGGCAGCCCGCGGCCGCCGTGGTGGCCTGCCCGGACGAGGAGGTCGCGCGGCGGCTCCAGGACGCCTGCCACCTGCCGTGGTTCCGTACCTACACCAATCCGGACGTCGTGGGCGTCGAGCTCGGCGGCGCGGTGAAGAACGTCATCGCGCTCGCTGTCGGTGTCGCCGTCGGCATGGGATTGGGCGACAACGTGGCGGCGACGCTCATGACCCGCGGCCTCGCGGAGATCGCCCGGCTCGGCGCGGCTCTCGGCGCCGATCAGCACACGTTCGCGGGTCTGGCCGGAATGGGTGATCTGGTGGCGACCTGTAGTTCCCCGTTGTCCCGGAACCGCACCTTCGGTGAGAATCTGGGACGCGGGATGACCCTGGCCGAGGTCGTCGCGGTGACGAAGCAGACCGCCGAGGGAGTCAAATCGTGCGAGTCGGTTCTCGAGCTGGCAAGGAAACACGACGTGGAGATGCCGATCACCGAAGTCGTGGTCGGTGTGGTGCACGACGGGATGGCCCCGGACGAGGCCGCGATGCTGCTGATGTCGCGAACCCCGAAGCCGGAGCGTTACGGCGTGTAGGCCCATGAGGCGCGGGCGCAGGAGGCTCGGGGAGAACTCCCGGGCGGTCCACCTGCCGGCGCCTCCGCTTCCGCGCGAGGCCCCGACGGGCCAGCCCGTGTGGCGGACCTCCGGCTGGAACCTCCCCGGTTCCCCCGGATACGCCGAGTCGGCGGCCGCCCGGTCATCGGGTCTCGCCTCGGATCGGGCCGACAACCCGACGGTCGCCGCGTTCGCCGCGGCCATGGCCGCGATGGAGGGCGCCGCCGCGCCCGAGGACGTCGCCGGCCAGGCGTTCCCCTCGGGCATGGCCGCGACGACCGCGGTGTTCCTGACCTTCCTGCGCGCGGGGACGCACGTCCTCGCGCCCGCGCCCGTCCACGGCGGCACCCACTCCCTGCTCACGAACGTGCTGTCCCGGTTCGGGATCGCCACCGATTTCGTGGACTATTCGGACCTGCGCCGCGTCCACCGGGTGATTCGATCCACCACGAAGATCATTTATGCCGAGACGCTGGCCAACCCGACGATGGCGGTGGCCGACATCCGGGGCCTCTACCGGCTCGCCAGGGACGCCGGAGCGCTGCTCGTGGTCGACTCGACCCTCGCCACACCGGTCGTGTGCCGGCCGCTGGAGCACGGAGCCGACCTGGTCGTCCACTCGGCCACCAGGTACGTCGGCGGCCACGACGACTGCGCCGGCGGCGTGGTCGTCGGACGGCCCGACCTGATCAACCTGATCCGCGAGATCCGGGTCGACACCGGGGGGTCGTTGTCCCCGGACGACGCCTTCCTGCTGCGCCGGGGCATGGAGACGATGACGCTGCGGGTGCGCCGGATGTGCTCGACCGCGATGGTGTTCGCCGCCTCGCTGGCCAAGCATCCGGCGGTGCGCTGGGTGGACTATCCCGGGCTGCCCGCCCATCCCGGCCACCAGCTCGCCCGGCACCTGTTCGACTCCGGCCCGGAGGGCACCCGGTTCGGCGGCTGCGTCACCGTGACCGTTCATGGCGGGTACGACGCGGGCGCCGCGCTCGCCGACGCCCTGCGGCTCACCCGGCTCGCCGGGTCCCTCGGCGGGACCCGCACCACGGCCGTGCATCTCGCCTCGGCCGCCCGTCCTGACGAGGCGCTCTCCGGTGTGGACGCGGGAGCCGTACGGTTCTCGATCGGGCTGGAGGACGCGGAGGATCTCATCGTGGACGTGACCCAGGCACTCGACGCCGTACGCGACGGCAGCCACACGCGGGCCTGACAAGCAGGTTCCACGTCCGGAAGCGGTACATTCGAGCATCATGAACGAGCAGCGCGAGGTGCCTTCCCGGCCGATTCGAGTCGCCGTCGTCTTCGGCGGTCGCAATTCCGAGCACGCGGTGTCGCTGATGGGCGCGGGCAGCGTGCTCAGCGTGATCGACCGATCCCGGTACGAGGTCATTCCGGTCGGCATCGCACAGGACGGGCGCTGGGTCCTGGTGTCCGATGGGCAGAGCTACGCCATCGAGGAGGGTGAGCTGCCGGTCGTGACCGAGTCCGGCACGGCCCTCGCCCTGCCGTCCGACTCCGGATCGCTCGTCGCGCTGGACCCCGGGCAGATCCCGCGGTCCCTCGGCGAGGTGGACGTGGTCTTCCCGATGCTGCACGGGCCGTTCGGCGAGGACGGCACCATCCAGGGACTCCTGGAGATGGCCGGGGTGCGCTACGTCGGCTCCGGCGTTCTGGCGAGCGCGGTCGGCATGGACAAGGCGTACATGAAGCTCGTGCTCAAGGCGGCGGGGCTCCCGGTGGGGCCGTTCGTCGTCGTCCGCGACCGCGACTGGCGCACCGACCGCGGGAGGGTGCTCAAGGAGGTCGAGGAGCTCGGCTGGCCGGTGTTCGTCAAGCCCGCCCGCGCCGGCTCGTCCCAGGGCATCTCGAAGGCGTACGACCCGGAGTCGCTGGAGACCGCGATCGAGCTGGCCCGCGAGCACGACCCCAAGGTGCTGGTCGAGGCCGCGATCGTCGGCAGGGAGATCGAGTGCGCCGTGCTCGAGTCCCTCGGAGACGCGCCCCCGGAGGCGAGCGTCCCCGGCGAGGTGCTGGTCCGGGGCGAGCGCGAGTTCTTCGACTTCGAGGCGAAGTACTACCCCGACCAGATGGCGCTCGACGCCCCCGCCGACATCCCGGCGGAGGCCGCCGAGGCGGTGCGGGCGATGGCCGTCCAGGCGTTCGAGGCGCTCTCCTGCGAGGGCCTGTCGCGGGTGGACTTCTTCTACACGTCCTCGGGGGAGCTCGTCCTCAACGAGATCAACACGATGCCGGGCTTCACGTCGCTCTCGGTCGCGCCGCAGCTCTGGGCCGCGACCGGACTGTCGTACGCCGAGCTCGTCGACCGGTTGCTCCAGCTCGCGCTCGACCGCCCGGCCGGGCTGCGCTGAGCCGTCCCGTCACTCCGGGACGGACGACTTGATCGGGCCCGCCAGATCCACCAGGACCTCTCCGGGGACATGCTTCCCGGAGACGGTCACCTCGACGTACGCCTCCCGGTTGATCGCCGTGAACAGCGTCGAGAGTTTGGGGTCGGCGTACCACGCGACGCCGTCGAGGTCGGAGACCTGGTCGGTCGCGGCCATCGAGGCGGGCCGGTCCACTCCGCAGCGCAGGGCGATCTCACCCGCCCCCCACACCGCCACGTACGGCGAGCGGGGCTCGCTCTCCACCCGCTCCGCGCCGTCGAGCCGTGAGGGCAGCGCGGTGGCGAGTTTCTGGCACGCCGACGCGGCGGCTCCGGCGGGCGTGGGCGGGTCCACCCGCACCGCGCCGGAGCATGCCGCGAGGGACAGTACGGCCAGGGCTCCGGCCGCGGGGATCAGTCTTCGCATCTCTTCCCAGGTCAGATGTGCACGATCGGACATGTAAGAGTACGCGTGATGCCCTCGACCGCCTGAATCTGGGCGACGACCAGCTTGCCCAGCTCGTCGACGTTGCGGGCCTCGGCCCGCACGATGACGTCATAAGGGCCGGTGACATCCTCTGCCTGGGTGACACCGCTGATCCCGGCTATCTGGCCGGCCACATTGGCGGCCTTGCCGACCTCGGTCTGGATAAGGATGTAGGCCTGCACCATAACGCCCTCCGGATAGAGATCAGTGCCGGAGCGTACCGTACCTCGAATGCACTAGGGGTGTGCCATCACAATCGGAGATCTTGGCGAATTCGGTGTAATCGGACGTATCGCTGGGCGATTGCCGCAGGGTGCGGCCGTACTGCTCGGACCTGGAGACGACGCCGCCATCCTGAGCGCTCCGGACGGCCGGGTCGTCGTGAGTACGGATCTCCTAATCGAGGGTAGGCACTTCCGTCGTAATTGGTCCAGTGGCTATGACATTGGCCGTAAAGCCGCAGCTCAGAATCTTTCCGATATCGCCGCCATGGGGGCCGATCCGACGGCGATCTTCGTCGGTCTCGGGTTGCCCGCCGACGTCACGACGGACTGGCTGGACGCTCTGACCGACGGCTTCCGCGACGAGTGCGCGCTCGTCGGCGCCAGCGTGGCGGGAGGTGACATCTCCGGGTCCGACACGGTGGTGCTCGGCGTCACCGCGCTCGGCGACCTCGGCGGAAGACAGCCGGTGACCAGGGCTGGGGCCCGCCCCGGCCACGTCGTCGCCATCGCGGGCCGCCTCGGCCACGCCGCGGCGGGACTCGCGCTGCTCCAGGCCGGCCGGGCGGACGGCGGAGACCTGGTGGACGCCCACCGCCGGCCGCGGCCGTTGTACGCCTGCGGTCCCGGCGCGGCCCGGCTCGGCGCCACCGCGATGCTCGACGTGAGCGACGGCCTCCTGCAGGATCTCGGCCACATCGCGGAGGCGAGCGGCACCGGGATCGAGCTGGATCCGGCCGCGCTCCCGGTCGCCCCCGCACTCGCCGAGGCCGCCCGCGACCTTGGAGCCGACCCGCTGGAGTGGGTCCTCACGGGAGGCGAGGACCACGCCTTCGCCGCCGCCTTCCCCGGTGATGTACGGCTTCCGTCCCCCTGGCTGGTGGTGGGCCGGGTCATCGAGGGCAAGGGGGTCCACGTCACCGGCCGGTCCGGCACCGCCGGCGGCTGGGATCACTTCCGATGACATGAGCGTCCGCGAGAGCGGGGGGCTTCTCCGGAGGACCGGCCGGTTCACCGTCCGGGGGACGGCCTCTCCGGCGGACCGGCCGGTTCACCGCCCGGCCGGGTTGGAGACGTCGCCTGGTTTGATAGGGCCATGACCTCCACTCCTCCACGCGTGCTCACCGTCGCCGGTTCCGATTCCGGCGGCGGCGCCGGAATCCAGGCCGACCTCAAGACGATGCTGGCCCTCGGAGTGCACGGCATGAGCGTCATCGCCGCCGTGACCGCGCAGAACTCGCTCGGCGTCCAGGGCTACTGGGAACTGCCGGCGGAGGCGGTCCGGGCCCAGCTCGACTCCGTGCTCGGAGACATCGGGGTCCAAGCGGTCAAGACGGGGATGCTGGCCTCTCCGACGCTGGTGGAGACGGTCGCCGGAGCACTCGCGAGCGTTGCGGCCCCCGTCGTGGTCGATCCGGTCGGGGTCTCCAAGCACGGGGACTCGCTTCTCGCCCCCGAGGCCGTCGAGACCATGAAGGAGCTGCTGCTTCCGGTGGCGACGGTGGTCACGCCGAACCTCTGGGAGGTCGAGCAGCTCACCTCGGTCAAGGTCGAGGATGAGGACGACCTGCCACGCGCGGCGGAGGCCGTGCTCGCGCTCGGGCCCACCTGGGCCCTGATCAAGGGCGGTCACCTCCCCGGCGAGCCGGTGGATCTGCTGACCGACGGCGATCGGCGATATCGCTTCGCCGCCGAGCGCCACGACAACCGCCACACGCACGGAACCGGATGCACGCTCGCCTCGGCCATCGCCTCCCGCCTGGCCCTCGGCGACGACCTGCCGGAGGCCGTACGGCAGGCCAAGGAGTACGTCACGGGGGCGATCGCGCACGGCTTCCCCCTGGGCGCGGGCATCGGCCCCGTGGACCACGCCTGGCGCTGGCGGACCGGCGGATGACCGGACCCGGGCCCGCCACGCAAAGCGGGCCCGGGTCCGGCCCCGGACAACACGAAACGTCCGGCCCGGACAACACGAAAGCCCGTCACCGGATCGGTGACGGGCTCCGGAAGAGCTGGGTCAGCGGGTGACCTTGCCCGCCTTGATGCAGGAAGTGCACACGTTCATCCGCTTCGGCGTCCCGTTGACCGTCGCGCGCACGGTCTGGATGTTCGGGTTCCAGCGGCGGCGGGTGCGGCGGTGCGAGTGGGAGACGTTGTTGCCGAAAGTCGGCTTCTTAGCGCAGACGTCGCAGACGGAAGCCACGGTCATCGCTCCTTCAGATCAGTCGAATCGGCCCGGTCCGCCAAGAGCGGCTCATCCGAGCGTGCCGGGGCAACCGGCTGGCCACACGAGGATATCCGATGTCGGCCGTTGCACGCCAAACGGGATCCCGGCGAACGGGGATAATCTCGTAGCGACCAACGGTAGCGCATCGGGACGGCGCCACGTGTGCGGGCCATGTCATCGAAGGGGCGGCGTTCATGCTTGAGGTGCTCGACCCGCCCGCCGTACGCCGCTGGTCGCGCCGGTGCGCGGACGCTCTCGGCCGCGCGAGGGCGGAGATAGACGCGCTCAACGTCTTTCCCGTCCCTGACGGGGACACCGGCACCAACCTGCACCTCACCGTCCTCTCCGCGGCCGAGGCGGTGGACGGCCTGCCCGGTGACGCGGGCCGCGACAGGACGTGGCAGACGCTCGCCCACGGCGCGTTGCTCGGTGCCCGCGGAAACTCGGGGGTGATCGTCAGCCAGGCGATACGCGGCCTGGCCGAGGTGCTCGGGATGGCGGAGGGGCGGGGAGCCGACCTGCGCCGGGCGTTGCTGCGGGCCGCCGAGATGGCCAGGGCCGCCGTGGTCCGGCCGGTCGAGGGGACCGTGCTCACCGTCCTGGCCGCCGCGGCGGAGGCCGTACGGCATGCTTCGGACGACCTCGGCGAGGTGGCACGGGTCGCCGCGGAGGAGGCGCGCGGCGCGCTGCGGCGGACCACGGGCCAGCTCGACGTGCTGGCCAGGAACCACGTGGTCGACGCGGGCGGCGCCGGGCTCGTGATCATCCTGGAGACCCTGGCCGAGGTGGTCGCGGAGGCGTTCAGCGAGCGGCACGAGATCCCGGCCCCTACCGGCCGGGTGCCCGTCGACGAGGCGCGGGAGGACGTTCACGCGTCCGCGCCCGGATACGAGGTGATGTACCTCCTGGACGCGCCAGAGTCGGCGATCGGCCGGCTCAGGACCGAACTCGACGCGCTCGGCGACTCGCTCGTGATCGTGGGAGGTGACGATCTGTGGAACGTCCACATCCACGCGGACGACGCCGGCGCCGTGATCGAGGCGGGCCTCGCGGCCGGTCGCCCGCACCGCGTCCGCGTGACGTACCTCGGCGGCCGCATCCACGAACCGGCCCGGGCGCGCGGGGTGGTCGCCGTCGCGGCGGGGGACGGTCTCGCCGCTCTCTTCCGCCGGTCCGGCGCCGTCGTCGTACGGCGTGAGCCCGGAGCGAACCCGCCGCTCGCCGCCGTGCTCGCGGCGATCAGGGAGGCCGGAAGCGAGGTCGCGGTGCTGCCGAACGACACCGGCGCCCAGGCGGTGGCCGCGGCCGCCGCCGAGATCGCCCGTGAGGAGGGGCTCACGGTCAGCGTGCTGCCGACGAAGGCGTCGGTCCAGGGCCTCGCCGCTCTGGCCGTGCACGATCCGCTGCGCCGCTTCGACGACGACGTGGTGGCCATGACCGACGCGGCGGGCCACACCCGGCACGGGCACGTGTGGGTGGCCGACCGTGAGGCCGTGACCAGCGCGGGGCTGTGCCGTCCCGGTGACGTGCTCGGCGTCGTCGACGGCGACGTGGCCCTCATCGGCGGCGCCGTCACCGATGTGGCGGTCCAGGTGGCCGACCGCATGATGTCGTCGAGCAGTGAGATGGTGACGCTGGTGACCGGCGCCGACCCCTCCGGGACTCCGGCGGGAGCCGTACGGGACCATCTGGCGCGGGTCCGCCCGGACATCGAGGTGGTCGTCTACGAGGGGGGACAGGGCGGCTACCCGCTTCTCATCGGCGTCGAATGAGCCGTAGGAGCGGGCAGCCGATCGCAGGCGGATCGGCGGAGCGACTGGCAGAGTCCTGTCAGAGTCGCTGAGCAGGACCGCCGCGCGAGGTGATTTCTGTCGGTGACCGGCGGTAGAACTTATCTCCATGACCGCGCGCTTCCCGGTCACCGTGCGGAGTTCCGCGAGCGTGCGGTCGCCGTGCCGTGTTCAGTCGCCGGGCGGGGCCCGGTCCCGTCACGTGAGGGGGGCGCATGACGAGGTTCGACGAGCCGCTCAAGCGGGCGCTCGGCAGGACCGCCGGCCCGCTGGAGCGCGCGCTCGGCATCGCCACGGTGGGGGAGTTGCTCCGGCACTACCCGCGGCGGTACGCGGACCGAGGAGAGCTGACCCCGATCTCGTCCCTGGAGCACGACGAGCATGTCACCGTCGTGGCCAGGGTGGCGGCGCTGCAACGCCGGCCGATGAAGAACCGGCAGGGCACCTGGCTGGACGTCGAGGTGACCGACGGTGAGGAGCGGCTGCACCTGGCCTTCTTCGGCAAGGGCGGATACGTGGCGGAGCAACGGCTGGCCCCGGGCACCGAGGCGATGTTCTCGGGCAAGGTCAACGTCTTCCCCCTGCCGAGCGGCCGGCGCCGGGTGTCCCTGACCCATCCTGAATACGAGACCGAGGAGACCGAGGACGCGGCGGAGTTCGCCGCCGCGCCGGTGCCCATCTACCCCTCGGCGCAGGGCCTGGCGACGTGGACGATCCGCCGCGCCGTACGGACCGTGCTCGACGTGCTGACGCTCGACGACCCGCTCCCGCCCGACATCAGGCGAAGGCACGACCTCCCGGAACTGGAGGTGGCGCTCCGCCACGTCCACCGGCCGAGGAGCCACGCCGACATCACCCTGGCCCGCAGGCGGCTCAAGTTCGACGAGGCGTTCCTGCTCCAGTCCGTGCTGGTCCGGCGCAGGCTGGCGGCGTCCGCGTGGCCCGCCCGGCCGCGCCCGGGGCGGCCCGACGGCCTGCTGCACGGTTTCGAGGAGAGGCTGCCCTTCGAGTTGACCGAGGGCCAGCGCCAGGTCGGCGAGGAGATCGCGGCGGACCTGGCCCGCGAGCATCCCATGCACCGGCTGCTGCAGGGAGAGGTGGGCGCGGGCAAGACGGTGGTCGCGCTGCGCGCCATGCTCCAGGTGGTCGACTCCGGCGGTCAGGCGGTGCTGCTCGCCCCGACGGAGGTCCTGGCCCAGCAGCACCACAGGTCGATCACGGGCATGCTCGGCGACCTCGCGACCGGCGGCATGTTCGGCGGCACGGCCGTGGCCCTGCTGACGGGCTCCATGGGCACGGCCGCGCGGAGGAGAGCCCTGCTCGACGCCGCCTCGGGCGCGGCGGGGATCGTGGTCGGCACCCATGCCCTGATCCAGGAGCACGTCCAGTTCGCCGACCTCGGCCTGCTCGTGGTGGACGAGCAGCACCGCTTCGGTGTGGAGCAGCGCGACGCGCTCCGCGAGAAGGGCGGCGGCGGCAGGCCGCACGTGCTGGTCATGACGGCCACACCCATCCCGAGGACGGTCGCGATGACCGTGTTCGGCGACCTGGAGGTCTCCACGCTGTCCCAACTGCCGTCCGGCCGCGCGCCGATCACCACGCACGTCGTGCCGGCCGCGGAGAAGCCGCACTTCCTCGACCGCACCTGGGAACGGGTGCGCGAGGAGGTCGGGCTCGGCCGCCAGGCGTACATCGTATGCCCCCGCATCGGTGAGCAAGAGGGCGACGAGGGCGATCTCGACAAGGGCGAGGAGGAGCGCAGGCCGCCGCTGGCGGTCCTCGACGTGGCGGAGATGCTCGCCGAAGGCCCGTTGCACGGCATGCGGGTGGGAGTCCTGCACGGCAAGCTCCCGCCGGAGGAGAAGGACGCGATCATGCGTGCCTTCACCAAGGGGGAGATCGACGTCCTGGTCGCGACCACGGTCATCGAGGTGGGCGTCGACGTCAGGAACGCCTCGGTCATGATCATCATGGACGCCGACCGGTTCGGCGTCTCGCAGCTCCACCAGTTGCGCGGCAGGGTCGGGCGCGGCGGCCTGCCCGGGTTGTGCCTGCTGGTGAGCGAGGCGCCCATGGGCACTCCGGCGCGTACGCGGCTGGACGCGGTGGCCGCGACGCTGGACGGCTTCGAGCTGTCCCGGGTGGACCTGGAGCAGCGCCGGGAGGGCGACGTCCTCGGCGCCGCGCAGTCGGGCCGCAAGTCGTCCCTGAAGATGTTGCAGCTGCTCCGCGACGAGGACGTCATCGAGGCCGCCAGGGAAGAGGCGATCACGGTGCTGACGGCCGATCCCGAACTGGCGGATCATCCCGCTCTGCGGGCCGAGCTCGACGCCCTGATCGTGGACGAGCGCGCCGATTACCTGGAGAAGGCCTGAGCGGTCCTGAGTGCCCTCACGCCGGCTTTCCGACGTTCCGGGTGGTGGGCGCGGGCTCCGGGCTGGTCTCCGGCTCTACAGAGCCGGTCGCGCGGCTCCTGGGGTCGGGCCGAGGCCGCAACAGGGCCACTCGCGGGCTCCTGAGCTCGTCCCGGGCATACAGGGCCCGCTGCGGGCGGTCCTCGGCGCGTCCCCAGGCGTACAAGGCTGGGCGCGGGGCCGCTGAGCTCGTACCCGGGTGTACCGCCCGGACACGCGGGCCGGGCACCGGGCGGTGGAGAAGATCTCGGAGGACGGCGGAGAAGATCTCGGAAAGGTCGACCTAGATCTCAGAAAGGCCGCAAAACCCGCGAGGTACTGCCGCTGCGGCAGCCTCGCGCATGAGAATGACCCAGGGCCCAGCCTTGGGACGGCCTCCCCCCGAATGCCGTCCCCGGCTGGGCCCACCCTCGGGTCAGGTGCCGAGGGCGCCGGCGTGCGGAAGGGCTCACGATCACGCCGGCCGGCCTCCCCCTGGGTCATCTCGAAGGCCGCAGAACTCATCATGCGGAACGCGGCGACCCCGCGATACCGGTCTTACCCATTCGTCGCCCCCCCTTGCCCACTCTTGACCGCACGGGATCCGATCGCGGTGGGCGCACCGGTGTTCCCGGCCCCTCGCCGGGAGCGGGACAATGAACGAATGACGCGGGTCATCGCAGGCAGCGCCGGGGGACGCAGGCTGGCAGTGCCACCGGGCAGGGGCACCAGGCCGACGAGCGACCGGGCCAGGGAGGGGTTGTTCTCGACCGTGGGCTCGCTTTTGGGCTCGCTTGACGGGGCCCGGGTCCTCGATCTCTACGCCGGCTCGGGAGCGGTCGGCCTGGAGGCGCTGAGCAGAGGCGCCGCCCACGCGCTGCTCGTCGAGTCCGACGCGAGGGCCGCTCGGACGATCAGGGAGAACATCGCCGCGCTGGGGCTGCCCGGAGCCGTGCTCAGGCCGGAGAAGGTCGAGCGGGTCCTGTCCCAGGGCTGCGCGGAGCCGTACGACTTCGTGTTCGCCGATCCGCCCTACACGGTCACCGACGAGACGGTCACCAGGGTCCTGGAGACGCTCCGCTCGGAAGGGTGGCTCGTCGACGGCGCGCTGGTCGCGGTCGAACGGGAGTCCAGGGGGAAAGACCTGGTCTGGCCGCCGGGTTTCGAAGAGGAGAGGGTCCGCCGATACGGGGAAGCGGCCGTTTGGTACGGTCACGCAGCCGGGAACCCGTAAACCTGGGGGTGCGCCTTGCGTCGCGTCGTATGCCCGGGGTCCTTCGACCCCGTGACCAACGGACATCTGGACATCATCGGCCGGACCTCGCGGTTGTACGACGAGGTCGTCGTCGCCGTGTTGATCAACATGGAGAAGACCGGGTTGTTCACCGTCGACGAGCGGATAGAGATGCTCGAGGCGGTGACCAAGGAGTACGGCAACGTCCGGGTGGAGAAGTTCCACGGGCTGCTGGTCGACTACTGCCGGCAGAACGACATCCCGGCGATCGTGAAGGGCCTCCGCGCGGTCAGCGACTTCGACTACGAGCTCCAGATGGCACAGCTGAACTACCGCATGTCCGGAGTGGAGACGCTGTTCATGTCCACCAATCCGGAGTACTCCTTCCTCTCCTCGAGCAGGCTGAAGGAGATCGCACGGTATGGTGGGGACGTATCCGGCCTGGTCCCGGACCTCGTCCAGCGGCTGCTCGTCGAGCGGCTCAGGGGCTGACCACCGGCTGGTATCCTTTCTATTCGGCCTTGCACGACGGCGGTGATTCGTCATGCCTAACGAGAGCAGGATGACTCTGCGCAGCCTCGACCCCCGAGCCCCTTGGGTGATTTCCACTCACGATCTGGGACGGCGACCGGGGTCGATGCGCAGGATCAGCCCGGTTCTTCCGGCACCGGCGGACCTCGCGGTCGGAATGATCGGCGTTCCCAAGGACGCCGACGTCGAGCTGGACATCCGGCTCGAGGCGGTGATGGAAGGCGTGCTCGTGACGGGCACGGCGCGGACTCCTCTCAGTGGAGAGTGCTCGCGCTGCCTGGATCCGCTGACCTCGGAGATCGAGGTCGGTTTCCAGGAGCTTTTCTTCTACTCGGCGGAGGACGCCGGAGAGGACGATTTGCTCCTCGACGGCGAACTGCTCGATCTCGAGCCGATATTCCGTGACGCGGTGGTGCTCTCACTGCCGCTGAGCCCGGTGTGCAGTGAGGACTGCCCCGGTCTCTGCACGGAATGCGGGGTCAAGCTGGCGGAAGCCGGCTCGGACCACGGGCACGAGCGCATCGACGTGCGCTGGGCGTCGCTGCAGGGTTTGGTTGTGGACAACAAAGACGATCAGGAGGGTTGACGTGGCCGTCCCCAAGCGGAAGATGTCGCGGAGCAACACCCGCGCCCGCAGGTCCCAGTGGAAGGCCGCCGCGGTCGCGCTCGTGAGCTGCCCCCAGTGCCGCTCGCCGAAGCGCCCGCACGTGGCGTGCCCGAGCTGTGGCACCTACAACCGCCGTCAGGTCATCGAGCCGTCGGCCTGATCGCGCGATAAGCGGATAGGGACGCCGGCCGGGTCGTCAAGACGCCCCGGTCGGCGTTACCTTGCTTTCAGCGCGTACGGTGGCGGGCGGAGCATGAGCGACAGGCAAGACGTGCCCGCGGCCGTGGTGGACGCCGGGAGGCTCCAGTCTCTGGGGAACCGGCGCCCACCACGTCTTCGGGCTTCTCACCGGCCATGTCACTGTGTGGTGCTGCCGTGCATGGGTGATGAGGAGGAGCGGTGGGCGCAGCGATGAAGCCGGTGGCAGTGGAGATCGCCAGAGACGAACTGGCGCGAGTGATCGACGTGCGGCTCAGCACGGACATCCTGGAACGGGCCCTCACGCACCGCTCCTACGCGTACGAGAACGGTGGCCTGCCCACGAACGAGCGCCTGGAGTTCCTGGGCGACTCGGTGCTCGGGCTGGTGGTCACCGACACGCTGTTCCGGGGGCACCCGGACCTTCCCGAGGGCCAGCTCGCCAAGCTGCGTGCCGCGGTGGTCAACATGCGGGCGCTCGCGGACGTGGCCCGCGGCCTGAACCTCGGAAAGTACCTCCGCCTCGGCCGGGGCGAGGAGGGCACCGGCGGGCGCGACAAGTCCTCGATCCTCGCCGACACCCTTGAGGCGCTGATCGGCACGGTCTACGTGGACAAGGGCCTGGACGAGGCGTTCCGGGTCGTGCACCTGCTCTTCGACCCGCTGATCACGCGGTCCGCGTCGTTGGGCGCCGGTCTCGACTGGAAGACCTCGCTGCAGGAGCTGACCGCCGCCGAGATGCTCGGCGTCCCGGAGTACCACGTCGAGGAGAGCGGCCCCGATCACGCGAAGTCCTTCGTGGCGACCGTCCGCGTCGGCGGCACGGAGTACGGCACGGGCGCGGGCCGGAGCAAGAAAGAGGCGGAGCAGCAGGCCGCCGAAGCGGCGTGGACGGCGATTCGCGCCATCCGAGAGGCCCGTGAGGGCGCGGGACTCGGCCAGGGCTGAGCCAGTCTCCGAGACGGACTGAGGGGGCGAGATGCCTGAGCTGCCTGAGGTCGAGGTCGTCAGACGCGGGCTCGAACGATGGGTGTCCGGCCGGACGATCGCGTCGGCCGACGTGCTGCACCCGCGCGCGGTCCGCAGGAACGCGGGAGAGCTCGCCGACCAGTTGAAGGGCCGCGAGATCCGCTCCGCCGAGCGACGCGGCAAATATCTCTGGCTCCCACTCGGCGACGAGGGGGAGCACGCGGCCGCGGAACCGGCGGCCGACCGGACGGCCGAACACCCCTCCGGGCCGGAATCTTCCCACCACGTGGCGGGAGAGGCGTTGCTCGCCCATCTGGGCATGAGCGGCCAACTCCTGGTGGTCGATCCGGACGCTCCGCTGGAGAAGCACCTCCGGGTCCGGATCGGCTTCGCCGACGGCGGTCCCGACCTGCGCTTCGTCGACCAGCGCACGTTCGGTCATGTCCTCGTCGCGCCGCTGACCGTTCCCGTACGGCCGTCGCATGCCGGGCCGTACCGTCCGGTGCCGGAACCGGTCGCGCACATCGCGCCGGATCCGTTCGAGGACGTCTTCGACGACACGGAGTTCGCGATCAGGGTGCGCCGTCGGCGTACCGGGATCAAGCGGGCTCTGCTCGACCAGTCGCTGATCAGCGGGGTCGGCAACATCTACGCCGACGAGGCGCTGTGGCGGGCACGGCTGCACTGGGCCCGCCCCACCGAGACGCTGACCACCGAGAAGATCGCCGAACTCCTCGCCGCCGCCCGCGACGTGATGTCCGAGGCGCTCGGAGAGGGCGGGACCTCCTTCGACAGTCTGTACGTGAACGTCAACGGCGAGAGCGGCTACTTCGACCGGTCCCTGGCGGTGTACGGCAGGCGGGACGAGCCCTGCCGCCGCTGCGGCACCCCGATCAGGCGTGAGGCGTTCATGAACCGGTCCTCCTACAGCTGCCCCCGGTGCCAGCCGCGTCCCAGGGACGCCCGCCCCTGACCGCGATCCGCACCGCCGCGATTTCCGAGGGCCGGGCGGGCTCTTGGATACTGGGAGTCATGATCCGGTTGACGGCGTGGGTGCGCGGACGGGTGCAGGGTGTGGGGTTCCGCTGGTGGACCCGGGCCAGGGCGCTGGAGCTCGGGCTCGCCGGCTGGGCGACGAACCTGTCCGACGGCAGGGTTGAGGTCGTGGCCGAAGGTCCACGGGAATCATGTGAATCGCTTCTTGGCCTGCTGAGAGGCGGCGACACGCCCGGGCGAGTGGATGGCGTTACGGAGCGTTGGAGTGACGCTAAGGGTGGTTTGGTGGGTTTTGTCGAGCGATAGCCCTTCCTTCAGGCGGCGCAAATGCGGTATATTTGCATGCCGGGAGTGCCCATCGGTGCGTCTGTGTGAAGCGTTCAACTTGACCGCCTCCAATGCCGGTGCGACTCTTGAGAGGAACCACGCGCACCCCTCCCGCGGCATGAAGTGCGCGAACCAGTCTGGTCACTCAGCGTGGAGGACCCTTTACTATGGCGAAGGCTCTACTCGGTCACGTCGGCGGTCCTGACCCTCGAATGGTCTCCGAAATGCGCCGTCTCCAGCAGCGCATCCGGGACCTGGAGGCAGAACTAACCCGGCTCCAGGCACAGAACGATGCGCTGGCGGCGCAGTCTCGGGATGAGGCACTGGTCCGGCTACAGGATCGCGAACCGGCCCTCACCTGAGGCCGGGAGCGGAAACACCGTCAGGGGCGCCTGCCAAAGGCGTCCCTTGTCATTTGCGTACCATAATTCTTATCGCGGCCGGTTGAAACGCATTTGTGCCGTTATGTCTTCCCGGTGTCGGTCCGATAATCTCGCCGCCGCATAAAGTTGTCCCCACGGGTATTCCATGACGGGACTTAGTGTCGCGTTCGGGTGATATCCGATGCCTCTCGTCTGCGGGTGCCGGTAGTCTTCCCGGAAAGTTGGGCAGGGAGGGGGCCGGTCGTTGTACCTGAAGACCTTGACCCTGCGCGGCTTCAAGTCCTTCGCCTCCGCGACCACCCTGCGCTTCGAGCCCGGCATCACCTGCGTGGTCGGCCCCAACGGCTCGGGCAAGTCCAACGTCGTCGACGCGCTCGCCTGGGTGATGGGCGAGCACAGCGCGAAATCGCTGCGCGGCGGCAAGATGGAGGACGTCATCTTCGCCGGGACCTCCAGCCGGCCGCCGCTCGGCCGGGCCGAGGTCACGCTCACGATCGACAACACCGACGGCGCGCTGCCGATCGACTACACCGAGGTGACGATCAGCCGCCTGATGTTCAGGTCGGGTCAGAGCGAATACGCCATCAACGGCGACACCTGCCGCCTCCTCGACATCCAGGAGCTCCTCTCCGACTCCGGCATCGGCCGCGAGATGCACGTGATCGTCGGGCAGGGCCAGCTCGACCAGGTGCTGCACGCCGGCCCTGAGGACCGCAGGGCGTTCATCGAGGAGGCCGCGGGCGTCCTCAAGCACCGCAAGCGCAAGGAGAAGGCGCTGCGGAAGCTCGACGCGATGCAGGCCAACCTCACCCGCGTGCAGGACCTCGCGACCGAGCTGCGCCGCCAGCTCAAGCCGCTGGGCCGCCAGGCGGAGATCGCGCGCAAGGCCGCGGTCATCCAGGCCGACCTGCGTGACGCCCGCCTGCGGCTGCTCGCCGACGACGTGGTCACCCTCCGCGAGACCCTGGAACGCGAGGCCGCGGACGAGGCGGCCGTCCAGACGCGGCGTGCCCAGGTCGAGAGCGACCTCGCGCGGGACCAGCGGCGGGAGGCCGAGCTGGAGGCGGCGGCGGGGGAGGCCCAGCCGCGCCTCACCGCCGCCCAGGAGACGTTTTACCGGCTCTCGGCGATCCGCGAGCGGTTGCGCGGAGTCGAGAGCCTCGCCGTCGAGCGGGAGCGGCACGCCGCCGACGCGGCGTCGATCGAGCGGCGCGGCCGCGACCCCGAGGAGTTCGAACGGGAGGCCGCCGAGGTCCGCGAGAAGGAGCGCATCCTCTCGGAGGAGCTCGACGAGGCACGCGAGCGGTTGTCCGCCGCGGTGGAGATCCGCGCCGAGGCCGAGGAGGCGCTGAGCCAGGAGGAGCGCAGGCTGGCCGTCGCCGCCAGGGCCGCCGCGGACCGGAGGGAGAGCCTCGCCAGGCTGCGCGGCCAGGTCGAGTCCGCCAGGAGCAGGGCCAGGGCCGCCGGTGACGAGATCGGCAGGCTCGCCCGGGCGCTGGAGGAGGCCCGGCAGCGTGCGGAGCGGGCGCAGGCCGACTGCGACGCGCACGAGCTCGACGAGCCGGCGGCCGACCCGGCGCTGGTCGCCGAGCTCGACACCGCCCAGGAGGGCGTGGATCTCGCTCGCGCCGCCATCGAGTCGGCCAGGGCTGTGGTGGACCAGGCCAAGGAAGCGGTCGACGAGGCCAAGGAGGCCGTCGCGGCCCCCAGGTCCGCGCTCACGGCCGCCACGTCGGCGGTCGGTACGGCTCGCGCCGCCGACCAGGAGTCCCAGCGCGCCGTCGCCGCGCTTGAGGCCCGCCGTGAAGCACTGGAGATGAGCCTCGCCCAGGGCGTCGACGGCGCGGCCGGGCTGCTCGGTGCGGGGATCCCCGGCGTGCTCGGCCCGATCGCGACCCTGCTGACCGTCCAGCCGGGAGCCGAATCCGCCGTCGCCGCCGTACTGGCGGCCGACGCGGTCGCCGTCGACTCCCTCAACAGCGCCGTCGAGGCGCTCGAACACCTGCGGGACGGCGACGGCGGCAGGGCGGGGCTGCTGATCGCGTCTCCGACGCCGGCACGGCACGGTGGGACACCGCCCGTGCCGATCGACGGTGCCGCATGGGCGGCGGACCTCGTCACCGTTCCCGGCGAACTGCGCGCCGCCGTGGACGGCGTCCTGTCCGGCGTGCTCGTCGTCGACGACCTCGCCGCCGCGCGCAAGGTGGTGGAGGGCCACCCGGGCGTCCGGGCCGTCACCCGTTCCGGCGACCTGCTCGGCGCGTACGAGGCGCGGGGCGGCTCGGGCACCGGCGGTTCGGCCCTTCAGATGCGGGCCGCGCTCGACGAGGCGGCCGCCGACCTGGAGGCGGCCCGCGCCGCCGCCGAGGAGAACGCTCAGGTCCTCGACGAGGCCGTCGCCGCCGAAGGGGAGGCCCAGCTCGCGCTGGAGGCCGCCCAGGCGCGGGTGAACGAGGCCCAGACCGGGGTCAGTGCCGCGCAGAACACCGTCAACAGCGCGCAGAACGGGCTCAACGCGGCCCAGGCCGTACTGGACAGGGTCAGGACCAGGCAGCGGGACGCCGACCGGAAGGCCGCCGACGCGGCCAAGCAGTTCGCCCGGCTGGAGGCCGCCGTCAAGGCGGCCCAGGATGAGGGCGCCCGGTTGGCGAAGGCCGTACAGGACGCGGAGGAGGCCAGGGAGGCGGCCCAGGCGGACGCGGCCGAGATGGAGGAGCGGCTGGCCGAGGCGGAGTACGCCCAGGAGCTGGAGGCCGAGCCGACCACCGACACGCGGGACGAGCTGGCCGCCGCCTGCGGCGTGAGCAGACAGACGGAGATGGAGGCGCGGCTCGCCGTCCGCACCGCCGAGGAACGCGTCAGGGGCATCGCCGGTCGTGCCGAGGGGCTGCTGCGCGCCGCCCAGCGCGAGCGCGAGGATCGGGCGAGGGCGGCGGCGCAGCGCGAGCGGCGGCGCAGGCAGGCCCAGACCGCCGCCGCGGTCGCCCGCGGCGCCCAGGCCGCGCTCACGGCGCTGGTGGGGTCGCTCGAACAGGCCGCGGCCGAGCGGGACGAGGCCGAGCGGGCGCGCGGCGAGATCGAGACGGAGCTCAGGACGGTACGGCTCCGCGTCCGCGAACTCGGCGGAGAGCTGGACAAACTGGTCAACCGGGTACACGGCAGCGAGATGGCCCGCACCGAGCAGCGGCTGCGGCTCGAACAGCTGGAGCAGCGGGCCTTCGACGAGTACGGCGTCGAGCCGGACGCCCTGATCGCCGAATACGGCCCGGAGGTTCCGGTGCCCGGCGAGCCGCCGGTCCCCTTCGTACGCGAGGAGCAGGAGAAGCGGGCCAGGACGGCGGAACGCCAGATGACCCAGCTCGGCAAGGTCAACCCGCTCGCCCTGGAGGAGTTCGCCGCGCTCGAGGAGCGGCACGCGTTCCTGACCTCCCAGCTGGAAGACCTCAAGAAGACCCGCAGGGATCTCCTCCTCGTCGTCAAGGAGGTCGACGACCGGGTCGAGCAGGTGTTCGCCGCGGCGTACGAGGACGTGGCCCGAGAGTTCTCAGAGATCTTCGGGCGGGTCTTCCCCGGCGGTGAGGGCCGCCTGCTGCTCACGGACCCCGGCGACATGCTGACCACGGGCGTCGAGGTCGAAGCCAGGCCGCCCGGCAAGAAGGTGAAGCGGCTGTCGCTGCTCTCCGGTGGAGAGCGGTCGCTCACCGCGGTCGCGTTCCTCGTCGCGATCTTCAAGGCCCGTCCGTCGCCGTTCTATGTGATGGACGAGGTCGAGGCGGCCCTGGACGACACCAACACCCAGCGGCTGCTGACCCTGTTCGAAGAGCTGCGGCAGAACTCCCAGCTGATCGTCATCACGCACCAGAAGCGCACCATGGAGATCGCCGACGCGCTGTACGGCGTGTCCATGCGCGGCGACGGCGTCACCCAGGTCGTCAGCCAGCGTCTTCGCGAAGCCGCGTCCTGACACTTCGACGCCGACGGGTGTCGGCATGCCGCCGCCCGCGGCTTGGATCACCGCTGGGGCAGGTCCGCTGTCGTGGTGCTGCGCCCGGGGGTCGGGGTCGCTCGTGCCTCGCTTCCCGCTCGCTCGTCGGTTACTTCCCCGCCGCGCCCCTCTGTGTTTGATTGCCGCGCCTTCGGCACGGCGGGTTCGGGGCGCCTTTGAGGCGGCTTGTGCCCTCCTCGCTTGGGGTCGCTCGTGCCTCGCTTCCCGCTCGCTCGTCGGTTACTTCCCCGCCGCGCCCCTCTCTTGTGCCTGAGCATTTGGGGGCGTCTGGAAAACTTGAGCGCGTGGAAGGCTACCTCGGCATCATCGTGATGGTCGTCGTCATCGCCGTGCTGGCGGTGGGCGGCCTGTTCCTGTTCCGGCCCAGAGGCAAAGGCCTCCCCCCGGTGGAGGCGCCGCCCGAGCCGCAGATCCCGGATCTGCGGGTCCCCCCGCAGGAGGGTCCCGTCGACCGAGAGGGTGGCACGACCACCACCCTGCCTCCTCCGGAGGAGGAGCTGCTCAAGGCGCCGGAGCTCGAGGTTCCGCCGCCGTCGGCCGGTCGCATGGTACGGCTGCGCACCCGCCTGTCCCGCTCCCAGAACGTGCTGGGCAGGGGACTCCTCGAACTACTCTCCCGCGACCGGCTCGACGACGACGTCTGGGACGAGATCGAGGAGACGCTGATCACCGCCGACGTCGGCGTCGCCCCGACCCGGGCGATGGTCGAGGAGTTGCGGACCAAGGTGAAGGTCCTCGGCACGCGCACGCCGGACGAGGTCCGCGGCCTGCTCAAGGAGGAGCTGCTCAAGCAGATCTCCCCGGACCTCGACCGCACCCTGCGTACCAGCTCGCACGCGGGACGGCCCGCCGTGCTCCTGGTCGTCGGGGTGAACGGCACCGGCAAGACGACCACGACGGGCAAGCTCGCCCGCGCGCTGGTCGGCGACGGCAACAAGGTCGTCCTGGGCGCGGCCGACACGTTCCGTGCCGCGGCCACCGACCAGCTGCAGACCTGGGGTGACCGCGTGGGCGCCGCCGTCGTACGCGGCCCCGAGGGCGGCGACCCGGCGTCCGTCGCGTTCGACGCGGTGGCCAGGGGCATCGAGGAGAGCGCCGACACGGTCATCATCGACACCGCCGGGCGGCTGCACACCAAGACCGGCCTCATGGACGAGCTCGGCAAGGTCAAGCGCGTGATCGAGAAGAAGGCCGTGGTGGACGAGGTGCTGCTCGTCCTCGACGCGACGACCGGGCAGAACGGCATGCGCCAGGCCCAGGTGTTCGCCGAGGCGGTGAACATCACCGGCATCGCCCTGACCAAGCTCGACGGCACCGCCAAGGGCGGCATCGTCATCTCGGTCCAGCGCGAGCTGGGCGTCCCGGTCAAGCTGGTCGGCCTGGGCGAGGGCCCTGACGACCTGGCCCCCTTCGATCCCGAGGTGTTCGTGGACGCCCTGCTGGGCGACTGATTCCGCGCTCGGCCTCCGGCGGAAGCGCTCGGCCGACTTCGCCGACGGCGGCCGGGCGCTCGGGCCGGGGTCGCCCGCCGGGTGATCCCACCCGAGCTGTACGCGCTCACGGGCGGGTCCGCACCTGGACCCGCCCGTTCGTCATGCGCGCGGAGCCGGCCGTTCGTCATTGGCCGGGAGCCGCTCGGGCCGTGCTCGGGCCGTGTCCCGGCCGCAGCGGGCCGGGGGCGACGGCCCGGGTTGGACCCTGCCGGAAACCGGTCCAGTTCCTGGGTGATCGACCGTTTATCCGGATTTATCGGGAAATGACCATTACCGGCCAAAGTCTTGTTACTTGACGTGGGTCGTGTTGACATGGGCGTCGTTCCTGAGACGCAATCGGAGAGGCCCTGATGAAGAAGGTCGTTGTTCACAAGCCCGGCACGGTCCAGCTTTCCGGCCAGGCCAGCGCCAAGCACCACGCGTGAGCGACGGGCGAGACCGGCCGCCGCACGGCATGGTCTCGCCTTTCCGGGGGCGACGAGGGGAGCCGGTGTGCGTCATCTGTGGGTCCGGGGGCAACGCTGGAGCGGGGAACGTGACATTCCTCCGCTCGTCCTGCCCCCGGTCGCCGTGGACGGTCGGTCGGGCGGGCCGGTGGACCGCGGGAGAGCCGGGCCGTACACGATCGCGAGCGCTCTGCTCCACGCTCTCGTCCCCCGGGCACGACGAGAGATCGTCGAAGCCCACGACATCGAGATCCGCGCGGCGGCTCCCGGCCTGAGGGACGTGGTCCCGGCTGTACGGGAGTCGGTCGCGGCGCACCTGCCCAAGGCGGAGCGGATCCTCGTCCCCGCGCCACGCCGCACGCTCCGGCTGTCCAACGGGCTCGCGGAGTTCCTCCACGATCACCTGAAGGAGGCGGGGCCCGGCGCGCTCGTCGTCGAGAGAGCGGACGAGGCCGACGAGACGGACCAGGAGTTCCTCGCCGTCCTGCTCCGCAGGATCGATCCCGCGCTGCTCACCGTGGTCGTGTGCGCGGAGGCCGGGGATCCCGTCCTGGCGGGCGCGCTCAACCGGCACACGCTTCCCGTCGCCGTCGAGACCCCGGACGCCGCCCCGGCGTACGGCACGGCCCCCGCGGAGGCGGGAGCGGGAAGCGCGGCGGACGGCGGCGCCAGAACCGGAGTCGGCGCCGGCGCCGGAGCCGTGGAACGGTACTTCACGGAGGGCTTCCACCACGCGGCGGCCCGGCTCGGGCAGCGGATGCTGCGCGACGCCGACCCGAAGGCCGATCCGGAGGGCTGGTGGTCGCTCGTTCACCGCACCGCGGGTGCGCTCGCGGCCACCGAACGCGAGGACGACGCGCGGGCGCTCCTCGACCGGGCGCGGCGGGAGAGCGCCGATCCGAAGAACCGCGCGACCGCGGCCTACGCGACCGCGATGCTGCTGATGAGGCACCACGACCCGGCGGCACGCGACGTCGGGGAGGCGCTGTCGTGGATCAACGAGGCGGTCGCCATCACCTCGTTGTTGCCCGACCGGCGCGAGCGTGCCTTCCATCTGAGCTTCGACCTGAACGGCAAGGGGCTCGTGGAGACGCGGGCGGGCCGGCCGGACGAGGCGCTCCGGCTGGTGGAACAGGCCATCGCGCTCACCGAGCGTGATCTCGATCCGGGGGAGCACCCCATCCACCGGCTGGTCCTGCGCGCCAACCGGGGGCAGCTCACCGCGATGCTCGGCGACCCCGAAGCCGCCCTGGCCGACCTGGACGCCGCCATCGCCGCGGATCCGGGATACCCCGACTACTACATCACCCGGGGCAACCTGCTGCACCGGCTCGGCCGTCCCGGAGAGGCGGTCGCCGACTACGAGACGGCGATGCGGGTCGGGCCGCCCTTCCCCGAGGCGTACTACAACCGGGCGGAGGTCCGGTTCGAGGCCGGAGACCACGCCGGCGCGCTGGCCGACCTGGACTACGCGCTCGACCTCGACCCGGAGTTCGCCGACGCCTACGCCAACCGGGCCGGTCTCTTCGTCGAGTTCGGCGAGTACGGCAAGGCGCGCGCGGACGCGCTCCAGGGTCTCGCCCTCGACCCCCGCAATCCGTACCTGCTGTGCGCGCTCGGACAGGTGGAGGCGGCCGAGGGCAGGCACGCCGAGGCCAGGAAGGCGTTCGACGCGGGGCTGCGCCACGATCCCGCGCTGGCGGCGCTCTGGGCGAGCCGGGGGATGCTGGCGTTCGAGACGGGCGAGCCGGAGCAGGCCGTGGCCGATCTCACCCGGGCGCTCGAATGCGGCGATGACGCGACGATCCGGTTCAACCGGTCGGTCGCGCTCCGCGCCCTCGGACGTGAGGAGGAGGCGCGGGACGACCTCGTCAGGGCCGCCGAACTCGCCCCGGAGGACGAGGACGTCCGGCAGGCGCTGGAGCTCAGTCCCCGCCCGCCGCGCTGCCGATCGGCACCACCAGGGGAGTGCCCGCGACGGGATCGGTGATGATCTTGGCGTTCAGGCCGAAGACCTCGGCGAGCAGGCTCTCGGTCAGCACCTCGTCCGGCGGTCCGGCGGCGACCACCCGCCCGTCGCGCATCGCCACGAGGCGGTCGGCGTACCTCGCCGCGAGGTTCAGGTCGTGCAGCACCATGACGACCGTCTTGCCCGCCCGCGCGTGCAGGTGATGGACGAGTTCGAGCACCTCGATCTGGTGCGCCAGGTCCAGGAAGGTCGTCGGCTCGTCGAGCAGCAGGAGGTCCGTGCCCTGGGCGAGGGCCATCGAGATCCAGGCCCGCTGCCGCTGGCCGCCGGACAGCTCGTCCAGCGGCCGGTCGGCGAGGTCGAGCAGGCCGGTCCACTCCAGGGCCTCGGCCACCGCGCTCTCGTCGCCGGGCGACCACTGGCGGTACCACGTCTGGTGTGGGTGCCTGCCGCGGGCGACCAGGTCGGCGACCGTCAGACCCTCGGGCGCCGCGGGCGCCTGGGGGAGGACGCCGAGGAGCCGGGCGACCTCGCGCGACGGCATCCTGTCGATCCGCTTCCCGTCGAGCAGCACGTGACCGTCCAGCGGCTTGATCAGCCGCCCCAGGGCGCGGAGCAGGGTGGACTTGCCGCATCCGTTCGGGCCGATGATCGTCGTGACGGTCCCGCTCTCGACGCCGAGGTCGAGCCCGTCCACGATCACCCGGTCGCCGTAGCCGAGGCGGATGTCGACGGCTTCCAGCCGTGTGTTCAAGAGCGTGCCTCCCGGCGTGCGCGGACAAGCAGATAGATGAGGTAGGGGGCGCCGAGCACGGCCGTGACCACGCCCACGGGCAGCTCCGCCGGGGCGAAGACGGTCCGGGCGGTGAGGTCGGCGGCCGACGTCAGGACCGCGCCCGTGACAGCGGAGACGACCAGCGGGGGCTGCGCCACTCCCGCGAGACGCAGCGCGATCTGCGGTGCCGCGAGGGCGACGAACGAGATGGGCCCGGCTGCGGCGACCGCGACCGCCGCGAGCAGCACCGCCCCGAGCAGCAGCAGGGCGCGCGCCGTGTTCAGCCGCACACCGAGCCCGGTCGCCGTCTCGTCGCCGAACCTGAGGGCCGACAGGACACGGGTCCCGACCAGGCAGAGCGGCACCAGCACCGCCAGCGCGTACGCCACGGGAACGACGTGCTCCCAGCCGCGCCCGCTGAGGGAGCCGCTGATCCACACCATCGCCCGGCTGCTGTCGTTCACGTCGCCGGTGGTCATCAGCCAGTACTTGACGTTCGTGAAGACGGCGGCGACGCCGACGCCGACCAGGACCAGGCGATATCCGTCCAGGCCACGCCGCCAGGCGAGCGAGTAGACGATCACCGCGCCCACCAGGCCGCCGGCCAGTGCCGCGACGGGGACGCCCACGCTCGCGAGGGGTCCGCTGGCCCCGCCGTACACGGTTCCGCTCGCGACGATCACCGCGACCACGGTCACGCTCGCGCCGGAGGTCACGCCGAGGATGTCGGGGCTGGCCAGCGGGTTGCGCGCGATCGACTGGGTGATCGCGCCGGACAGCCCGAGCGCGGCCCCGACCAGCACGCCGGTCAGCGCGCGCGGGAGGCGCAGCTCCACCACCACGAAGTGGTTGCCTCCCGTCCCGGTCAGCGAGTCGACGATCTCGGCGAGCGACAGGGGGAGGTCGCCGATCCGCAGGCCGAGCGCGACCAGGGCCGTGATCAGGGCGAGCCCGACCAGCCCCGCGACCACGCCGCGCGGGCGGATCAGCCAGGAGACCCGTCCCGCACGGTACGGCCGGGCGTGCGGGAGCCGTACGCCGGTCACAGCCGCACCGGCTTCCTGCGGCGGACGAGCATGACGAAGAACGGGGCGCCGAGGAGGGCGAGGACGACTCCGGCCTCCAGCTCGCCCGGCCGGGCGAGGATCCGCCCGGTCACGTCCGCCAGCAGCAGCGCCGCCGCGCCGAGTAGTCCGGAGTACGGCACCAGCTTGCGGTGGTCGGGTCCGGACAGTGCGCGGGCCAGGTGGGGGACGATGAGGCCGATGAACGCGAGCGCGCCGCACGCCGCCACGGCCCCGGCGGTGAGCAGGGTCACGGCGGTGATGCCGAGCGCCCGGGTGGCCGCGACGTTCCTGCCGAGGGAGCGGGCGACGTCCTCGCCCAGGGACAACGCGTTGAGTCCCGGCGCGTTCGCCATCGCGAGCACCAGCCCGGCCACGATGAACGGCAGGATCTGCCACGCCACGCCCGCGCCCCGACCGGCGATCGACCCCGCCTGCCAGAAGCGGAAGACGTCCATGGCCTGCTCGTCCACGAGAACGAGCCCGGAGGTCAGCGCGTACAGGAAGGCGCTGACGGCGGTTCCGGCGAGCGCCAGGGTGAGCGGGCTCGGCCCGCCCCTGCCGCCGATGGCGCCGATGGCGAAGACGCCGACGCTCGCGATCAGCGCGCCCGCGAGGCCGAACCAGATGTAGCCGTAGATGTCGGAGACGCCGAACACGATGATGGCGAGGACCATCGCGAAGGCCGCGCCCTGGGTGACACCGAGCAGGCCGGGGTCGGCGAGCGGGTTGCGCGTGTGCCCTTGCATGAGGGCGCCCGCGACACCGAGCGCGATGCCCGCGAACAGGCCGAGGACGGTCCGGGGGACGCGCAGTGAACGGACGATGATGTCGTTCTCCGTACCACCCGGGAACCACAGGGCGTGCCACACGTCGGCGGGCGGCACGGTCTTCGCGCCGATCATGACGCTGAGCACGGCCGCGGCGAGCACCGCGACGACGAGCGCCGCCGGCACGCTCGCCCCCCGGCGTCGCGGACGCAGGGCACTCATGAGTTCGTGATCCCTCTCTCTGTCGCTTGACCTCGACGAGTATGTCAGGCTTAGGTGAGCCTTAGCTAATTTAGGCAGTCCTTACCTAAGAAAGGCTGATTTTTGATGAAAGCGCTTCGCGTCCTGGGTGCCGGGCTCGTGCTGGCCATGGCGGTCACCGCGTGCGGCTCGTCCACTTCCGCGAACGAGACCGGGAACGCGAGCGGAGCCGCCGGAGACGCGACGCAGGCGTCCCAGGCGGGGTTCCCGCGCGTGATCGAGCACGCGATGGGCACGACCGAGGTGAAGGCGCAGCCCAAGCGGGTCGTCGCGCTCGACCAGAGCTTCGTGGACGCCGTCCTGACACTGGACACCGAGGTCATCGGGTTCACGATGTACCGGTCGATGGGTGAGGAACTGCCCGACTATCTCAAGCCGGTCGCCGCCAACGCCGCGAACGCGGTGACGGTGGGAACGCTGGAGGCGCCGAGCCTGGAGAAGATCGCCGCTCTGAAGCCGGACCTGATCGTGTCCGCGAAGGTCCGCCACGAGGCCCTGTACGACAAGCTCAGCGCGATCGCGCCGACCGTGTTCAGCGAGACCACCGGCGCCATCTGGAAGGAGAACCTCCGCCTGATGGGCAAGGCCCTGGGCAAGGAGGACCTCGCCGAGCAGCGGATCACGGCCTACCAGGAGCGCGCCGCGAAGATCGGCGAGGAGATCAAGGAGAAGAACGGCGGAACGCTGCCGACCATCTCGATCGTCCGTTTCGCCGGTGAGCCGACCGTCCGGCTCTATGTGGAGAACTCCTATTCGGGCGTCGTGCTCAAGGACGTCGGCTTCCCCCGGCCGGAGGGCCAGCCGACCGTCACGGACACGATCATGGTGGCGATCAGCGAGGAGCGCATCGCCGACCTCGACGCCGACCACATCTTCGTGAGCTCGTACGAGGACCCGTCGGTCGCCTCGACCCAGAAGAAGTTCGTGGCCAACCCGCTGTGGGGCAAGCTCAAGGGCGAGAAGCACGACGTCAACGACCAGACCTGGATGACGGCGGTCGGGATGCAGGGCGCGCACGTCATGCTCGACGACCTCGCCACCACCTTCGGCGTGGACCCCGCCAAGCAGGCCTGACGGCCCCGCACCCGCGCGTCCCGCACGGAGCCCGGTGTCCCTCTCAGAGGGGCGCCGGGCTCCGTCGTTCCCGGCCGGGAAGAGTCGACTTTGGTCGGTGTCAGGGTATCCGACCCGGATCTACCCTGAGCCTGTGGAAGCCACTACCTGCCTGGACTCGGAGGAGGCGGCCGCGCGCCGGCTCACCCCCGGGCCCGCTGTCACGGCGGCGGTGACGGCCGCGGTCGGAGCATTGGTCGCGCTCGCGTTCTGGGGCAGTTCCGACGCGCACGGGGTGACGACGGTGCTGGTCCTCGACATCGTGACCGGGGTGGCGGGCTGCGCCCTGATCCCGGTGCTGCTGCGCCGGCCGGTCCTCGGCGGCGTGGCGCTCTCCGTGCTGGCCGCGCTGTCGCCGGTCGCCACCCCGCCGGCCACTGTCGGGGCCTGGTACGTCGCCCGGTGGCGCCGGTTCCCCGTCGCCGCCGCCGTGGCGGGCGCCGGGATCGCGGCGCACGCCGTGCAGGGCCTGTGGCGGCCGGCGGGCGGACTGTCCTACGGCTGGTGGCTGCTACTGGTGGTCGCCGCGTACGCCGCTCTGGTCGGCTGGGGCGCGCTGGCGCAGGCGCGGCACGGGCTGATCGTGTCGCTGCGCGAGCGGGCCCACCGCGCGGAGGCGGAGCAGGGGAGGCGCGTGGCCGAGGCACGGCTGCTCGAACGCGCCCAGATCGCCCGTGAGATGCACGACGTGCTGGCCCACCGGCTCTCCCTCCTGGCCACGTACGCGGGGGCGCTGGAGTACCGCCCGGACTCCTCGCCCGAGCAGCTCTCCCGGGCGGCGGGTGTGGTGCGGGCGGGCGTGCACCAGGCGCTCGACGAACTGCGCGGGGTGATCAGCCTGCTTCGTGACGAGGACACGGACACGGAAGGCGGCTCCGGAGAACGGCCGCAGCCGGCGCTGACCGATCTTCCCCGGCTGGTCGACGAGTCCCGCGACGCGGGGATGAGCGTGCGCGTGGACAACCGGATCGCCGATCCCGCCGCGCTGTCGGGCACGGTCGGTCGCGCGGCCTACCGCGTCGTGCAGGAGGGGCTGACCAACGCCCGCAAGCACGCCCCCGGCGAGCCCATCCGGGTGGCGCTGGACGGGCGGCCCGGCGCACGGCTGGTCATCGACATCCGCAACCCGGTGCCCGGCGACCCGGCCGCTCCGCCGGTCGTACGGGGCAGCGGCGTCGGCCTGGTCGGGCTGACCGAGCGGGTCCAGCTCGCCGGGGGGCGGCTCGACCACGAGGTCACCGCCGCCGGAGAGTTCCGCCTGCACGCCTGGCTACCATGGCCGGCGTGACCACGGCCGTGCGCGTCCTCATCGTGGACGACGATCCCCTCGTCCGCGCCGGGCTGACGATGATGCTCGACGGCGCGCACGGGATCGCGGTGGTCGCCGCGGCGGCCGACGGGGACGAGGTGCCCTCCGCGATCGACGCGCACGCGCCCGACGTCGTGCTCATGGACCTCCGGATGCCTCGGGTGGACGGGATCACGGCCATCCACCGGCTCCGGCGCCGCCGGAATCCGCCCCAGGTCATCGTGCTGACGACCTTCGACGCCGACGACGACGTGCTCCTGGCGCTGCGCGCCGGCGCCGGCGGCTTCCTGCTCAAGGACACGCCGCCCCACCAGATCGTCGACGCGGTCCACCGGGTCGCCGCCGGGGATCCGATCCTGTCCCCGAAGATCACTCGCCGGTTGATGGACCGTGCCGCCGCCGAGGCGGGCGCGTACGAACGGGCCAGGAACGCGCTCGCCGCCCTGAGCCCGCGTGAGCGCGACGTCGTCCTCGCCGTGGCCCAGGGCCGTACGAACGCGGAGATCTCCGCCGAGCTCTTCATGAGCGTGGGGACGGTGAAGGCTCACATCACGCACATCCTGGTCAAACTCGATCTGACCAACCGGACCCAGATCGCGCTCCTCGCGCACGACGCCGGCCTCGCCTGACCTCCCGCCGGAGGCGGGAATCACGACGGAGAGAGGAAGTCGCGGAGATCGTCCAGATGCGGGGCGATGTCGAGCCCCTGCCGGGTGAGCCACTGGTCGTCGCCGTAGGTGTCCCGGTAGCGCTCGCCGCCGTCGCAGATCAGCGTGACCACGCTGCCCCGCTCGCCCGCCGCCCGCATCTCCTTGATGATCTGTACGGCCGCCGCGACGTTGGTCCCGGTCGAGCCGCCCACGTCCAGGCGGGTGACCTCCTTGATCCAGCGCATGGCCGCGATCGACAGGGCGTCGGGTACCTGGGTCATCCGGTCGATGACCGCAGGCATGAACGACGGCTCGACCCGGGGTCGGCCGATGCCCTCGATCCTGGAGCCCGCCCCCATCTGCTCCTCGCGCGCGACCCAGGACGGGTAGAACGCCGAGCCCTCGGGATCTGCCACGCAGAGCCGCGTCAGGTGACGCCGATATCGGATGTACCGCCCGATGGTGGCGGACGTGCCGCCGGTGCCGGCGCTCACCACGATCCACGAGGGCTCCGGGTGCCGTTCGAGGGCCATCTGGTGGAAGATGCTCTCCGCGATGTTGTTGTTTCCCCGCCAGTCCGTCGCCCGCTCAGCGTAGGTGAACTGGTCCATGTAGTGGCCGCCGGTCTCCCGGGCGAGCCGCCGGGACTCCTCGTAGATCGTGCCGGGGTCCTCCACGAGGTGGCACTTCCCGCCGTGGAACTCGATGATCTCCCGCTTCTCCGGTGACGTGCTCGCCGGGATCACCGCGATGAACGGGAGGCCGAGCAACCGGGCGAAGTACGCCTCGCTGACCGCGGTGGAGCCGCTCGACGACTCGATGATCGTGGTCGTGGGCCCGATCCAGCCGTTGGCCAGGCCGTACAGGAAGAGGGACCGGGCGAGCCGGTGCTTGAGTGAACCGGTCGGGTGGACCGACTCGTCTTTGAGATAGAGGTCGACTCCCCAGTGCGGAGGGAGAGGGAAGACGTGCAGATGGGTGTCGCAGCTGCGGTTGGCGTCCGCCTCCACGGCCTGGATGGCCTCCGCCGCCCAGCGCCGGGTGGCCGGGTCGTGCCGTTCCACGTGTTTCATGCCATAACTCTAGCTAGTGAGCTTTGCCACAATTTCTACAGGATCGAGCATTGAGTGTTATTGTAATGAGACTTACTCGATCGGCGCGTGACTTCGCCGTGCCGATCCACGTCCACGGTGACCCTTCTGACCAGGGAAGACCTTAACGCTTCGCTTACGAGTCCCCTGCAACGATGTCAAGGGACGTAATCGGTCCCGTGCGCCCGCATGGGTTCACACCGGAGGGGTAGCGGGGGAGCAGTTTCGTAGGGGGATGGACATGATCACGATGACCGATGAACAACGCCAGGCATGGTTCGAACGCGACGTCGTCCCGGTGACCGGTCAGCTCTATGCCTCCGCCATGCGCCTCACCCGCAACCAGGCCGACGCGGAAGACCTGGTCCAGGAGACGGTCGCCAAGGCGTACACCTCCTACCACCAGTTCCGTGAAGGTACGAACCTCAAGGCGTGGCTGCACCGGATCCTGACGAACAACTTCATCAACGACTACCGCAAGAAGCAGCGTTCGCCCAAGCTTTCGGCCGCCGAGGAGATCGAGGACTGGCAGCTCGCGGCTGCGGAGTCGCACATGTCCACCGGTTTGAAGTCCGCGGAGACCGAGGCGCTGGAACAGCTGCCCGACAGCGCCGTGATGAACGCTTTGCGCGCGTTGCCGGAGGACTTCCGCGTCGCGGTCTATCTCGCCGACGTCGAGGGTTTCGCGTACAAGGAGATCGCCGACCGGATGGGCACCCCCATCGGAACGGTGATGTCCCGCCTGCACCGTGGCCGCCGCCAGCTGCGCGGCATGCTCGCGGAGTACGCCCGCGAGGAGGGCGTCGTCCGCGTGCCCGTCGCCGCCTGAGACGGGTTGCTTGAGACGGTTCGCCTGAGACGCTGCTTGACGCGCTGCCTGAGACGCTCGCCTTCCCTGCGCCCGTTCCGTCGCGGCCCGGCGGACCGCGGAGTGGTCAGAGTGGTGGCAGGGTGGTGGCAGGGTGGTCAGGCGGGCGGCAGGGCGATCAGTGCCACCGCGCCCAGCGCGAACCCCACTCCCGCTATCTGCACCCGGTTGAGCCGTTCGTCCAGCACGTATCGCGCGAGCAGCAGCGTGCTCGCGGGATAGAGCGACACCAGGACCGCCACCAGGCTGAGCATGCCTCCCCGGGCGGCCAGCAGGTAGAGGATGTTGGCGGCCATGTCGAGCACTCCGGCCGCGATCGTCACCGGAAGCGCGCCCGGAAGAGGACGCAGCGTCCTGCGCGACACGAGGGCCAGCAGCACGACGAGCGAGATCGACGCGATGCGCGCGCCGGCCAGCGGCCACAGGCCCGAGCCCGCCGGGGCCAGCTTGAGCAGGACGAAGAACCCGCCGAAGCCCGCACCGGACGCCAGGGCGCTCACGATCGGGCCGATCCGCGAGCCGGACGCGGCGGCGGAGTCACGGCTGACCAGGAGAACGGCGAGCAGCCCGAGCACGATCCCGGCCATCGCGGTGAGCGAGGGGCGCTCGCCGAGGACCAGGCCGAACAGCACGGGCAGGGCCATCGAGGTCGTCGCCGTGGTCGGCGCGACCACCGACATCATCCCGGAGGCGAGTCCCCGGTAGAAGAGGACGATGCCGGCCGCCCCGGCGACACCGGCGGCCATCCCCCACAGCAGCGCCGCGGGGCTCGGCGCGCCGGGCAGGACCGGCATCAGGGCGCAGACCAGCAGCAGACCGCCGAGCTGGGAGATCACGACGACGGCCAGGACACGGGATCGTCGCGTGGCCAGTCCTCCGAAGAAGTCGGCCGTCCCGAAGATCACCGCACACGCCGTAGCGAGCGCCACTGCCGTCACCGCACACCTCACAGTCCACTGAATTGCACTGTTCATACAACAGGTTGAGCGCAACACATTGCAAATCAGATTCACTAGGCTGTACGCATGCCGGACCTGGAGACGATCAGCGCGGCCATCGCCACGAACGTTCGCGGGCAGCGCGCCCACCGGGGGATGACCCTCGACGAGCTGGCGGCACGGTCGGGGGTGAGCCGCGGCATGCTGATCCAGATCGAGCAGGGGCGGACGAACCCCAGCATCAACACGCTCAGCCGGATCGCGGAGGCCCTGGGCGTCACGGTCGGCCGGATCGTCGAGGTGTCGGAGACCCCGGTCGTGCGGGTCGTCCACGCCGCCGACGTGGTGACCTTCCGGCACGCCGCCGGGGGCGAGGCGCGCCTGCTCGTCGGCGCGGACGCCCCCGCCATCCTCGAACTGTGGGACTGGCGGTTCGGCCCCGGCGAGCATCACGACGGCGACCCCCATCCGGCCGGAACCCGCGAGATGCTCACCGTGCTGGAGGGCGAGCTCACCCTCACCGTGTACGGCAAGAGCCATACCGTGGGCACGGACGAGGCGGTGGTGTTCAACGCGGACCGCCCGCATCGCTACGCCAACGACGGGACCGCCCCGCTCCGCTTCGTGATGGTGGTCATCGAGCCCCGCGAGCAGGTGGATTAGATCCCCGTTCCCGGGTCTCCGGGCGGTCCTCGCGCCCCGGCGGCCGTCGTGCCTCCGCGGCCTCGCGCCCGCCGCCCCCACGGCCTCGCACCCGCGGTCCTCGTGCCTCCGCGGCCGCACACCCGCCGCCCCCGCGGCCTCGCGCCCGCCTGCGATCAAGTAACGGCGGGTTCAATGGCTTTGTCATAGCGTGATGAAGATCGAGGCTTGTGGGTGTTTGGCGGCCCCATGTCCCTGGGAAATCATCCAACGTGCGATGGAAAGGCGTCTTCGGGGCGGCGCCGGGCGCAACGGTCAGGCCAATATTCCTGCGCGGTAACGGGCTGGAGCCCCATGATTACTCCATGAGTTCTGCTGTGCCGGGACAAAGACTGTTAGACCACTCTTTCCGTGCCGTTCCGTGGCCACGGAGCGTGAACGATGGCTGAGTCCGCGGACGCGCTGGCGAAGCTGCGGGCCGAGCTCGCCGCCCTCGGCGTTTCCGACGCGTACGAGATCGGGGACGGGGCCACGCTCTCCGTCTGGATCGGTCTCGTCGTGAGCTTCCGGGACGGGTTTTACCGGTGGCAGGAGGCTTCCGTGAAACGCCGCCATGTGGGTAGTGACCCCTCCGGATGCGCCATCAGGGTGGCCCGAAGGTATGCCGAGCTCCGAGCGAACGTGCCGCCCTGGTGGGAGGACCTGGCCAGGGTCATACGGGGGGACAAGGCCAGGGGATATCCCTGATCCCCGCCTGCTCGGGGGGAACATATGCGGGTCGGCCTCGCCCTTCTGTCACTGCTTGTGGTGACGGGATGCGGTGTCGCGTCGATCCTGCGGACGACAGCTCCCGCGCCCCCTCCGACGGCCGCTCCGACGCCCGGAGGCGCGACGCCCGGACCGGAGACCGCAGACCCGTCCGGCACCGGACAGCCGGGGGAGCCCGAGCGACCGCGTCCCCGGCCGAGCCCGACGGCGCCGGAACCCCGTGACATCAGCTGCGCGCGGACCAGATGTGTGGCGCTGACCTTCGACGACGGGCCGGGGAACTACACCTCGACCGTCCTCGACGTGCTCGCCCGGCATCAGGCCAGGGCGACGTTCTTCCTGGTCGGCGAGATGATCGGCAAGGACGACCGGCCGGTACTGCGCCGCATGGTCGCCGAAGGGCACGAGCTCGGCAACCACACCTGGGACCACCGTGACCTCACCGCGATGAGCGACGCGGGCCTCAGGCGCGAGATCGTCAGGACCGAGAAGCTCGTCGAGGATCTGACCGGCGTCCGCATGCACGGCATGCGCCCGCCGTACGGTGCGACCGACCGCAGGGTGACCGAGGAGACGAGGCGGCTCGGCCTCGCGCAGATCCTCTGGGCGATCGACACCCTCGACTGGCGCGACCGGGTGCCCAAGCTGGTGGTACAGCGCAGCACGAAGGCGAAGCCGGGGGAGATCGTCCTGATGCACGACATCCACAAGACCACCGTGGAGGCGCTGCCGCGCCTGCTCAAGGTGCTCGACGAGAAGGGATTCACGTACGTGACCGTGTCCGAGCTGTTCGGCCATCTCACGCCGGGGAAGCGGTACTCCGACCGTTGATTTCTCATTCGGGGGAAGCCCGGGGCTCCACGCTCGAGGAGGTTCGATGAAGGGCTACGACTTCGAGGGGCCGGCGCTGGAACTGGGCGCGCTGGTGACGGACGGGCGGGCCGACCCCTCCCAGAAGATCAGGATTCCGCTCGCCATGATGAACCGGCACGGCCTGGTCGCGGGCGCCACCGGGACGGGGAAGACCAAGACGCTCCAGATGACGGCCGAGCAGCTCTCCGCCCAGGGGGTGCCGGTGTTCCTCGCCGACGTGAAGGGCGACCTGTCCGGTCTCGCCTCACCCGGCGTGGCCTCCGACCGGGTGAGCGCGCGGGCCGCGGAGGTCGGCGAGACCTGGTCGGGTACGGCGTCGCCCACCGAGTTCTTCTCGCTCGGCGGCATCGGGGAGGGCATCCCGCTCCGGTCCACCATGACGTCGTTCGGTCCCACGCTGCTGGCCAAGGTCCTCGGGCTCAACGAGACCCAGGAGTCCTCGCTCGGACTGATCTTCTACTTCGCCGACAAGCACGGCCTGCCGCTGCTGGACCTGAAGGACCTGATCGCGGTCATCCAGTACCTCACGGACAATCCGGAGGCGCTGAAGGGGATCGGAGGCCTGTCGGCGCAGACGGCCGGGGTGATCCTGCGCTCGCTGATCAACTTCCAGGCGCAGGGCGCGGACGCGTTCTTCGGCGAGCCCGAGTTCGACACCCATGACCTGCTCCGGGTGACGCCCGACGGAAGGGGCGTGATCTCCATCCTGGAGCTGCCCGCCGTACAGGACCGGCCGCAGCTCTTCTCGACATTCCTGATGTGGCTGCTGGCGGACCTGTTCGAGGGGCTGCCCGAGATCGGCGACCCGGACAAGCCGCGGCTGGTGTTCTTCTTCGACGAGGCCCACCTGCTGTTCGGCGACGCGTCCAAGGCGTTCCTTCAGTCGATCACGCAGACCGTGCGGCTGATCCGCTCGAAGGGGGTGGGGGTCTTCTTCGTCACCCAGACGCCCAAGGACGTGCCCGCCGACGTACTGGCCCAGCTCGGCTCGCGCGTGCAGCACGCCCTGCGCGCCTTCACACCGCAGGACGCCAAGGCGCTGAAGGCGACCGTGTCCACGTTCCCCTCGTCCTCGTACGACCTGGAGGAACTGCTCACGCAACTCGGCATCGGCGAGGCGGTGGTGACCGTGCTGTCGGAGACGGGCGCGCCCACTCCGGTCGCGTGGACCCGCCTGCGCGCGCCGCGGAGCCTGATGGCGCCGTCCGACCCCGCCGTGGTCCGGCAGGCCGTCACCACCTCTCCGCTTCTCCCCAAGTACGGCACGGCGGTCGACAGGGAGTCGGCGTACGAGATGCTGAGCGCCCGGCTCACCCCGCACGCGCCCGCCCCCACGGCACCCGCCGAAACGGCCGAGCGGCCGAGGGAGAGGCGTGAGGAGGCGAGGGAACGGCCGGGCGAGAAGTCGACCCTGGAGGGCGTGCTCGGCTCGCCCGCGTTCCGGTCGCTGGCGCGGTCGGCCGCGTCCGCCCTCGGCAAGGAGATCACGCGGTCCATCTTCGGGACCGCCCGCCGTCGCCGCTGATGTCGAGGAACGCTGATGTCGAGGAACGCTGACGTCGGTCTGACATCGGTGGGTACGGCTCGCACCCCCCGGGCGAGCCGTACCGGATTCAGCGGGCGATCAGCAGCACCAGCGCTCCGATGATCAACCAGGCACCGGCCTGCGCGGTGTACAACATCGTGTTGACGAGTCTCATGACGGATTCCCCCTCTCGTGGAGGCACCGCACCCCCGTGGTGCTCTCCTACAGGCATGGTGACCCGGGCGGCTTGTGCGCCACTTGGGGGCGGCTTGGGGCATCAGTGGACGACGCCGCAGGCGATCCGGTTGCCGGTGTCGCCGGCCTTCAACGTTGTCGCGTCGGCGCCCGTCGTCCCCGTCACGTCCGCCGGGTGCGTGTAGCGGACGGGGATGTTGCCGTAGTTGTCCGGCAGCGCGTGCATGACGACGGCGCTGCCGTCCGAGTCGGTCAGCTGCGCGACCCGGAACCGGTCGGTGACGAACGAGGCGCGGCCGGTGCCGTTCCGGCCCACGAGCAGGGCGGGGAGGTCTCCGGAGTGGTCGCCGTGGTGCCCGGACGCGTCGAGGTCGAGATGCCCGCCGGCCGAGGTGAACGCGCTCCCGGTCACCGGATCGACCGCCTTGGCGTCGCACGTGCCGGTGGTATGGACATGGAAGCCGTGATAGCCGACGGGCAGGCCCCAGACGCTCACGGTGATCCGGGTCGCCTGCGGTCCCTCGTCCTCGATCCGCAGTACGCCGACCCGCTTGCCGTTCGCGTCGCGGAGCGTGGCGTCGAGGGGGCGGGCGATGCGGCCGGGTGTCGCCTCGGCGGCGGAGGATCCGGCGACGGCCCCTCCGAGCATGAGCATCACGGCGAGTGCGAAATGTGTCCTGCCGGGCATGGTGACTCCTGCTTTGTGCGTTGGGTTGCGTTCCAATTACCTTCCGTTACGCAGGAAACCATGCGTGGGCCATGTCGCGGGTGGGAAACGGCGGCCTGGATGGCGTCGTATCGCGCCCTCTTGGCCCCGTCGAGACGATGTGCCCGACTCGTCGGCGCGCGGTGGGCCGGAACGCAGGCGGCCGCCTGAACCGGTTTCGGTTCAGGCGGCCGGCGTGCGGATCTCCCGGTCGCTGCCCTGCGCGATCAGTTGGCGCGCTTGGCCCGCGCGGCGGTCCGGCCGCGGATGGCGGCGTCCAGGACGACCTTGCGGATGCGGACGGTCTGGGGAGTGATCTCCACGCACTCGTCCTCGCGGATGAACTCCAGCGCCTGCTCCAGCGACAGGACGCGCGGCGGGATGACCTTCTCGGTCTCGTCCGCCGTGGAGGAGCGCATGTTCGTGAGCTTCTTCTCCTTGGTGATGTTCACGTCCATGTCGTCGGAACGGGAGTTCTCGCCGACGATCATGCCCTCGTACACTTCGGTGGTCGGGGAGACGAACAGCGTGCCGCGCTCCTGCAGGTTGAGCATGGCGAACGCGGTGACCGGGCCGGAGCGGTCGGCGACCAGGGAGCCGTTGTTGCGGGTGCGCAGCTCGCCGAACCACGGCTCGTACGCCTCGAAGACGTGGTGCACCAGGCCGGTGCCGCGCGTCTCGGTGAGGAACTCCGTACGGAAGCCGATCAGGCCGCGGGCCGGGACCACGAACTCCATCCGGATCCAGCCGGTGCCGTGGTTGGTCATGTGCTCCATGCGGCCCTTGCGGACGGCGAGGAGCTGGGTGACCGCGCCGAGGTACTCCTCGGGGCAGTCGACCGTGAGCCGCTCGACCGGCTCGTGCACCTTGCCGTTGATCTGCTTGGTGACGACCTGGGGCTTGCCGACGGTCAGCTCGTAGCCCTCGCGGCGCATCTGCTCGACCAGGATGGCCAGGGCGAGCTCGCCGCGGCCCTGGACCTCCCAGGAGTCGGGCCGGTCCGTCGGGAGCACCCGCAGCGAGACGTTGCCGACGAGCTCTTTGTCGAGGCGGTCCTTGACCATGCGGGCGGTGACCTTGGAGCCCTTGACCTTGCCGACCAGCGGGCTGGTGTTGGTGCCGATGGTCATGGAGATCGCCGGCTCGTCCACGGTGATCAGCGGCAGCGGGCGCGGGTCGTCGGGGTCGGCCAGCGTCTCGCCGATCATGATCTCGGGGATGCCGGCGATCGCGATGATGTCACCGGGGCCCGCCTCTTCGGCGGGCTTGCGCTCCAGCGCGTCCGTCATGAGCAGCTCGGAGATCTTCACCCGCTGGACGGTGCCGTCGGTGCGGCACCACGCGACCTGCTGGCCCTTCTTGATCGTGCCCTGGTGCACCCGGCACAGCGCGATCCGGCCGAGGTAGCTGGACGCGTCGAGGTTGGTGACGTGGGCCTGCAGCGGCGCGGTCGGGTCGTAGACCGGCGCCGGGATCGTCGACGCGATCGTCTCGAACAGCGGCTCGAGGTCGTCGGCGTCGGGCATGCCACCGTCCTGCGGCCGGTTCAGCGAGGCCCGGCCCGCCTTGGCGGACGCGTAGACGATCGGGAAGTCGATCTGCTCCTCGGTGGCGTCGAGGTCCATGAAGAGCTCGTAGACCTCGTCGACGACCTCGGAGATCCGGGCGTCGGGCCGGTCGACCTTGTTGATGCACAGGATGACCGGCATCTTGGCCGACAGCGCCTTGCGCAGCACGAAACGGGTCTGCGGCAGCGGTCCCTCGGAGGCGTCGACCAGCAGGACGACACCGTCCACCATGGACAGGCCGCGCTCCACCTCGCCGCCGAAGTCGGCGTGGCCGGGCGTGTCGATGATGTTGAGCGTCATGCCCCCGTGCTTGACCGCGGTGTTCTTGGCGAGAATGGTGATGCCCTTCTCGCGCTCCAGGTCGTTGGAGTCCATGACGCGCTCGTCGACGTCCTGGTTGGCGCGGAACGCCCCGGACTGCCAGAGCATGGCGTCCACGAGCGTGGTCTTGCCGTGGTCGACATGCGCGATGATCGCGATGTTCCGCAGGTCGTCGCGGCTGTTCAATGGCATAGTGGAGTCTCGCTCTGGTTCGTTGAGGCTGTCCGTCCGCGTCCCGGGAACCGGCTCGTGTCCCGTCGCGAGACGCTCTGGCCGCGAGTGCGACCTTCAGATTTTAGTTGATGCCCGTCACCGCCGCGCGCCATGGGCGCACGATCCGGCACATCTCCACGTTTGTCGCCGAAAGTTCCACCGATGATGGTTTCACGGATGGCGGTCGGCGGCCTGCCCCTGATCTGCGACGAGTGGCCGAACGGGCTCGGCCCGGGGCCGCCGGAGATCGAACGCGGCCGGGGAGACCGGGTGCTCCACCGGATCCGCGCGTCGGGGACGTCATGGCGGGGCTGGTGATCGAGCCGACCGTACGGGAGCCGCTGCGGCGGGCCGGGCCGCGCCGCGCGGAGGTCGTCCCCGAACAGGTGTGAGCCAGAGGCGCGCCCGGAACCGTGGATCCACGCGGGCGCGCTTCACGGCGGAGACGTTCACAGCGGAGACGTCCTCCCGGGAACTGTGTCGGGAGGCGCCGTTAAGGTTGGGGGACATGACCTTCGCTCCGGCCTTCGCGGCGATGCTGCGCACGTCGGACGGCGTGCGGATCGACGCTTCGCACACGCCCAACGGCTCCCTCGACCTCGGCATCGTGCTCGCCCACGGATTCACCGGATCCTGGCGGACGCGGTGCACGCGGCGCATCGTGCACGTCCTGTCCGGCTTCGGGGGTGTGCTCTCCTTCGACTTCCGCGGGCACGGGCGTTCCACCGGCAAGTCGACGGTGGGCGACCTTGAGGTGCTCGATCTCGACGCGGCGGTGAAGCACGCCAGGTCGATCGGCTACCGGCGGGTCGTGACCATCGGTTTCTCGATGGGCGCGGCCGTGGCCGTACGGCATGCCGCGCTGCACCGGGGCGTGGACGCGGTCGTCGCGGTGAGCGGCCCCGCGTGGTGGTACTACCGGGGCACCAAGCCGATGCGCCAGGTGCACTGGGCGATCGAGCGTCCGGAGGGGCGGCTCGCCGCGCGGTGGATCAAGCGGACCCGGATCGCGACGGGTCAGTGGGACCCCGTGCCGCTGCCGCCGTACGAGGCGGCCGCGCTCGTCGCGCCGACGCCGTTCCTGATCGTCCATGGTGACGCCGACCCGTTCTTCCCGCTGGATCACCCGCACGAGCTCTACGGCAACGCCCGCGACCCGAAGGAGATGTGGATCATCCCCGGGTACGGCCACGCCGAGGCGGCGGCGACGCCGGATCTGGTCCGGAAAATTGGTCGCTGGATTTCGCGAACCAAACCCGAATAACGGTCGTCTACCTGAGTTGAACGGATCAAAACCCTCGGGAGTGGTCCAATCCACCGGTTTGGGGAGATCGGTGTGCACCATTGTGTACTTATGGTGTGGCCCAGCGTCGCGGGGGCGCGCTGGGCGGCCTTCGGTCCCGTACGGCCGGAGCGGTGGCGAGGCGATGCCTCGCACGCCGACCGCCGTGCGGGACCGGTGGGATGTCATCGCGTCCGAGCCAATCAGCCCGAGCCAATCAGCCCGAGCCAATCAGCCCGAGTAGACCCGGCCGGATGACCCGCCGGACGATCCGGTCAGGTGACCCGGCCCGGTGTCCCGTTCAGCCGAGGCGGGCGATCGACTTGTACTCCAGATAGGCCGACAGGCCCTCGGGGCCGAGCTCCCGGCCGAGCCCGCTCGCCTTGTATCCGCCGAACGGTGTGGACGGCTCCATGGTGTTCATCATGTTGACGCCGTAGGTGCCCGTGCGGACCTGGCGGGCGACGTCCATGCCGTGGTCGGTGTCCGCGGTCCAGACCGAGCCGGACAGCCCGTAGTCGCTGTCGTTGGCGATGCGGATCGCGTCCGCCTCGTCGTCGTACGGGATCACCGCCAGGACCGGCCCGAAGATCTCCTCGCGGGCGATGCGCATGTCGTTGGTCGCCCCGGCGAACACGGTGGGGGCGACGTACCAGCCACGGTCGAACGGCCGGTCGAGGCCGCCGACGACCGTCTTGGCGCCCTCGTCGATGCCGATCCTGATGTATCCCTCGACCCGCTCCTGCTGCCGCCTGGCCACCAGCGGGCCGATGCCCGTGGCCGGGTCGGCGGGGTCGCCGACCTGCTGGCCGACCACCATGTCGGCCACCGCCTGCACGACCTCGTCGTACCGGTTCCTGGAGGCGAGGATGCGGGACTGCGCGACGCACGCCTGGCCGTTGTTCATGAGCGAGGCGATCGACAGGAAGCCCATCGCGGACGGCAGGTCGCAGTCGTCCAGGATGATCGCCGCCGACTTGCCGCCGAGCTCCAGGCTGCAGCGCTTGAGCTGCTCGCCGCAGATGGAGGCGATCCGACGGCCCGCGGCGGTGGAACCGGTGAAGGCCACCTTGTCGACGCCGGGGTGGGAGACGAGGTGCTCGCCCGCCTCACGCCCGGCGGCCACGATGTTGACCACGCCGTCGGGGATCCCGGCCTCCTTGACCATCTCGGCGAGCAGGTAGGAGTCGAGCGGCGTCTCCGGGGCCGGCTTGACGACGATGGTGCAGCCGGCGACGAGCGCGGGGGCGAGCTTGGTCATGATGACGAACTGCGGGACGTTCCACGGAACGACGGCGGCGACGACGCCGACCGGCTCGCGGCGCACGGTGACGGGGCCGAACGCGCCCGGCCGCTCGTCCTCGACGGCGAAGGTCGCGCCCAGCTCGGCGAAGTACTGCAGCATCCCGAGCGGCTGCGGGGCCTGGGCGAGCTGCGAGAACGTGATCGGCGAGCCCATCTCCAGGGTGATCACGTCGGCGATCTCGTTCTGGCGCGCCGCGTAGATCTCGGCGAGCCTCGCGACGACGGCCGCGCGCTCGGCCATGCTCATCCGGGGCCACGGTCCGTGGTCGAACGCCTCGCGCGCCGCGGCGACCGCGCGGTCCATGTCGGCGGCGGTGCCGTCGGGAACCCGCCCGACCACCTCCTCGGTGTGCGGCGACACGACGTCGATGGTCCCGGTGCCCGCGGGGGCCACCCAGTCGCCCCCTATGAAGAGCCTGTCGTGGTGAAGCATGCTGGTCCGCCTCCCGGTCGGGCGTGCCTGATTTGAGCGAATGCTTGTTTGGTTAACAGTCTGTGCGTCGCAGCGGTGCGGGACAAGTACCGACCCGCCATTGGGACCGAATCATGTTCTGTCTGTGCTGGCAAGATGCTCAATTGCTCGCAAATAGCGACAAATAAGAGGAAACGTGCACAGGATCGCCCGTTCAGGTGGCGGCTTTCAAGATCATCTTCTATAGTTTCGGACCGTCTGCAGGGGAGGATCACGTGCAACCGGGGCGCTGGGTCGGCCTGGCGGTGATGTTCACCGCGCTCCTTGGCGCGCTCACCGCACCCGGAGCGCAGGCGGCACCGGACGAGCAGGCCAAACTCAAGAAACTCACCCAGGACGCCGCCGATCTCGCCAAGGCGTACCGCGGGGAGATCGTCAGCCTCGACGACACCATGAAGCTCGCGAAGAACGCCTCCGCGCGGTTGACGAAGCTGAAGCGCTCCCAGATCAAGGCCGAGCAGCGGGTGGCCATGTTCGCCCAGACCTCGTACATGGGCGGAGGGTTCGACGCGTCCGAGCTGATGCTGCCGCAGACCGACCTCGGCACGTACTCGATCATGTCCTACCTCTCCAGCGAGAAGACGCAGCACCTCAACTCGATCAAGACGCTGATCGCGGAGCAGAAGAAGGCCGCGAAGGACGCCGACGCGAAGATCGCCAAGCTGGAGAGGCACATCAAGGAGCTGAAGGCCAAGCAGCGCGAGGTCGAGGAGAAGCTGGCCAAGTTCGGCTTCCAGACCCCCGGCTCCGCGAGCGGTCTGACCCAGCGGCTGATCACCCTGCGGGGCATCGTCATGCAGTCCTTCCCGATGCCCTTCGGGGTGGGCTGCCTGCGCGTGGGCGACCCCGGAGAGCACGGCAAGGGCCGGGCCTGCGACTTCATGATGAGCAACGGCCGCATGCCCGATCCCGTGGCCAAGGCGCGCGGCGACGCCCTCGCCCAGTGGTGCATCGAAAACGCCGACAAGTACGGGATCATGTACATCATCTGGCAGCAGCGCTTCTATGACATGCGTACGGGCGCGGGCTGGCGGATGATGTCCGACCGCGGTGGCCTCACCGCGAACCACTACGACCACGTCCACGTCTCCGTGCTCTGAGCTCCGCGTCAGGGGCCCGGCGCGGAGGGCGCGAGTCGCCTCAGGGGCCCCCGAGCCCGCCGCGCCGCAGGTGCGGCCCTCCGGCGCGGATCACTCCGCGATCAGTTGCCTGAGCCAGTGGTAGCTGGCCTTCGGGGTGCGCTTCTGGGTCTCGAAGTCGACGTGGACGAGGCCGAAGCGCTGGTGGTACCCCTCGGCCCACTCGAAGTTGTCGAGCAGCGACCAGATGAAGTAGCCGCGGACGTCCACGCCCTCGGCCTGGGCCCGCCTGATCGCCGTGATGTGGCCGTCGAGGTAGTCGATCCGCTCCTGGTCCTCGATCCCGTCGTACGAGCAGCCGTTCTCGGTGATGTAGACCGGCGGGAGCGCGGTGCCGTACCGCTCCTTGAGGGAGACGAGCAGCTCGCGCAGGCCGTCGGGCACGACGGGCCAGCCGAACGCCGTGGTCGGGTAGCCGGTGACGCCCGCGTCGTCGAACGGCAGGAGGTCGGTGGACGGCGCGGAGATCCGCGTGGGGTTGTAGTAGTTGATCCCGAGCCCGTCGAGCGGCTGCGCGATCGTCGCCAGATCCCCCTCGTGGATGAAGTCCAGATTCTCCACGCCGAACGCCGAGAAGTCGGGATAGGAGCCGACGAAGAGGGGGTCGTTGAACAGCCGGTTGTGCATGGTGTCGTAGGCGGCCGCGGCGGCGAGGTCGGCCGGGTCGTCCGAGGCCGGCCACACCGGCGTGCAGTTGTTCGTGATCAGCACCTGCTCGGCGCCGTTCGCCCGCAGCGCCGCCGTGGCGAGGCCGTGCCCGAGAAGCTGGTGATGGGCGACGGGCAGGGCGTCGAGGAGCAGCGTACGGCCCGGCGCGTGGACGCCCATGGCGTACCCGAACGTCATGTGCACGACGGGTTCGTTGAGGGTGATCCACATTTTGACCCGGTCGGACAGGCGCTCCGCCACTATGGCCGCGTAATCCGCGAAATATCCGGAGGTGTCGCGGTTCAACCAGCCGCCCTCGTCCTCCAGCGCCTGGGGCAGGTCCCAGTGGAACAGCGTCAGCGCGGGGGTGATGCCCTTCTCGCACAGGCCGTCCACCAGCCGGTCGTAGAAGTCGAGCCCCGCCTGGTTGACCTCGCCCCGCCCGGTGGGCTGGATCCGCGGCCACGCGACCGAGAAGCGGTACGCGTTGAGGCCCGCGTCGGCCATCAGCGCGACGTCCTCCGGCCAGCGATGATAGTGATCACAGGCCACGTCGCCGGTGTGTCCGTCCCGGACCTTCCCGGGCTCGTGGGAGAACGTGTCCCAGATCGAGACGCCGCGTCCGTCCTCGGAGACCGCGCCCTCGATCTGGTAGGAGGCGGTAGCCGTACCCCAGAGGAACATGTGCCACCCTTTCGGATATGAGTGACGCTCATGTTAACGCGCGTCCGGGTCATCCGGTAGAGAATGGGCCAATGACGAACGCCGCGGGTGGAACGCTGCGCCGCCGCCCTTCCCAGCGCCGCAGCCTCGAACGGGTCGAGCGGATGTTGGACGAGTGCGCCCTGCTGCTCGACGAGGTCGGCTACGAACAGCTGACGACCAAGGAGGTCGCCCGCCGGGCCGAAGTGCCCATCGGGACCTTCTACCAGTTCTTCCCCGACAAGCAGGGGCTGGTCCGCGCGCTCGCCCTGCGCAACCTCGACGCCTTCCTCGACCGGATGGCCGCCCGGGTGGTCGGCGCCTCCCTCAAGGACTGGACCGAGGCCGTCGACCTCGTCATCGACGAGTTCGTCCACATGAAGCGGACGATGCCCGGCTTCGGGGTCGTCGACTTCGGCGAGATACTGACCACGCCCGGCGGCCCCGCGCTGCCCGAGAGCCGGCGCATGCTCGACCGAGCCCTGGACAACAACGTCATCGTGGCCGACCGGCTTCGCTCGCTCATCATCGAGTTGCTGGGCGCGCCCAGGAACGAGGGCCTCGGCCGCGCGTTCATCGTCGCGGTGGAGGCGGCCGACGCCGTGCTCAAGCTCGCCTTCCGCGCCCATCCGGAGGGCGACCCGGACCTGATCGTCGAGTGCAAGCGGCTGGTCCGCCGCTACCTGTCCGAGCACATCTCCGAGCCGCCCGTGGAGTGATCAGGCGGGGTCGTCCAGCCGGGCTCGCGACTCGTCGTCCAGCGTGACCTCCGCCAGCAGCTCCTCGATCTGGGCCACCGCGCTCGCGCCCACGATCGGGATGATGCCCTGCGCGCGCAACCAGGCCAGGACGACCTGGTTCCGCGTCGCGCCGACCTCACGCGTGACCTCGTCCAGCGCGGCGAGCCGCCGCGTCGTGCCCGGATGGTCGTACTGCTCGGGCAGCGGCTTACTCGTGTACGCCCCGGCCAGCAGCGAGGTGTAGACCCACAGGGTCAGATCCGGCTCCGAGCGCACGTAGTCCAGGGTCTCCTCCCCGACCTGGACGTGGCCGCCCTCCGGCAGGCGTACGCCGGGACGCGGGCGCAGGTAGGAGTGGCGCATCTGCAGGTGGGTGTACCGCGCCCGGCCGCCGGACAACGCGACCTGCCGGGCCCGCTCGACCCGCCAGGCGGGATGGTTGCTCGCGCCGACCTCCCGGACCTTCCCCTCGTCCACCAGGCGGCCGAACGCCTCGACGGTCTCGTCCAGGGGTACGGAGCGGTCCTCGATATGGGCCCAGTAGACGTCGATGGCGTCGACACCGAGCCGGCGCAGGCTGCCCTCGGCCGCCGTAGGGATCGTCCCGGCGGACAGGCCCTCCGCCGAGGCGAGGGTCAGGTCGCCGGGAACCGTCGGCCGGGCCCCGCACTTGGTGCTGATGACGACCCGATCCCTGACGCCGCGCGAGGCGAGCCACCTGCCGACGGTGACCTCGCTCTCGTCGCCGGTCGCGCCGACCTGCCAGAAGGGATAGTTGTTCGAGGTGTCCACGATCGTCCCGCCGCCCTCGACGAATCGGTCGAGGATGGCGAACGAGGTCGCCTCGTCCACAGTGGTGCCGAACGGGATCGTGCCCAACGCGAGTCTCATGTCGCCCACCGTGCACGCTGGAGCGCACTCCAGCGCAAACTGCTTGACCTGGAGCCGACTCCAGGTGCCACCATGGGGCGGGTGACTGCGTACACACCGGGACAGGTGGCGGAGGAGACGGGGTTCAGCCTGGACACGCTCCGCTACTACGAGCGAATAGGGCTGCTGGAACCGATCGAGCGCAACGCCGCCGGGCAGCGCCGCTTCAGCGACGGCGACGTCGGCTGGCTGGGCATGATCCGGTGCCTGCGGGACACCGGCATGTCGATCGCCGAGATGCTGCGCTTCGCCGAGCTCACCCGCGAGGGCGAGCACACCATCCGTGACCGGATCGCGCTGCTCGCGGCACACGACCGGGCGGTCGAGGACCAGATCGCCGCCCTGCGGCAGAAGCAGGGGGCGATCCAGCGCAAGATCCAGTACTACCGGGACGTGCTGGCCATCCCCGACGCGCTCTACGCGTGCGAGGACGAGCGCGCCTCCTGACTCAGGTGCGGTATGCCTCGGCCTGGAGGGTGTAGAGCTCGGCGTAGATGCCGGAACGCGCCATGAGCTCGGCGTGCGTGCCGTCCTCGGCCACCTTTCCGTGGTCGAGGACGTAGATCCGGTCGGCGTAACGCACGCTGGCCATCCGGTGCGTGATCAGCACCACGGTGCGCCCGTCCGCGTGCTCCCTGATCCGTTCGAAGAGCGCGTGCTCGGCTCGGGCGTCGAGTGCGGCCGTCGGCTCGTCGCAGATCAGCAGCGGCGCGTCCCGGTAGAAGCCGCGGGCGACGGCGATCCGCTGCCACTGACCGCCCGACAGCTCGTGGCCGTCCTTGAACCGCTTGTCGAGGAGGGTGCGGTAGCCGAGTGGCAGCTCCGCGATGACCGCGTCCGCGCCCGCCACCTCGGCCGCCCGGCGCACCGCGTCCTCGCCCTTCTCGGTGCCCATCGTGATGTTGTGCCGGGCGTTCAACGGCCAGTGGCTGTGGTCCTGGGCGATCACCGCGACCCGGCCGCGCAGCAGTTGTGGATCCACGTCGCGCAGGTCGGTGGCGTCCCACAGGACCCGGCCGCCGTCCGGGACGTACAGCCCGGCCAGGATCCGCGACAGGGTGGTCTTGCCCGAGCCGTTCTCGCCGACGAGCGCGATGACTTCGCCTCGCTCGATCCGGATCGACACGCCGCGCAGCGCCGGAGTCTCCGATCCCGGATAGGTGAAGGTGACGTCCTCGACCGTGATCCGCCGGAACTCCCCGGGCGGCGCCTCCCGCCGCTCCGGCGTGCGCTCCGACCCCGCGCTCGCGCAGAAGTCGACGAAGTCGGTGAAGTAGAGCCCGTTCTCGTAGAGGCGGTTCACGGCGAACAGCAGGCTCGCCAGGGACGACTGGCCCGAGCGGATCGCCAGCACGGCGGTGCCCGCGACGGCGAGCGGGACCGCGCCGAGGGCGAGGAGCAACCCGAGCGCGATGTAGACCAGGGCGGTGCCGAGCCCGCCCAACGCCTCGCCGACGAGCCGGGCGAACGTCTGCCGCCGGGCCAGAGCGATCAGGACCGCCTGCTCGGCGCGGGCGACCCGGTCGTAGACCTCGAGCAGGAACCCCCGCATGGTGAAGGAGCGCACCTCGGCCGCGGTCGATCGCGCGCTGAGCAGCTCGCTGATGATCCACTTGCGGCGGTAGTTGGGGACCAGCGACAACATCGTGGTGTAGCGCATGCGGGCGGCGCGCACCGTGGCCCAGGCGTCGGGCAGGACGGCGACGACGAGCAGCGGCAGCAGCGCCGGGTGCAGGACGCCGAGCACGCCCGCCGCCGCGATGAGGCCGGTGGCCGAGGTCAGCACGTCGATCGTCGAGTCGACCACCGCGTCGGACGATCCGACGCCGCGTGTCTGGGCTCGCTGAAGCGTGTCGTGGAAGTCGGAGTCGTCGAAGCGGATCAGCTCGACGTCACTGGTCACGCCATAGAGTCGCTTCTCGGCGATGCGGCTCACCTGGGGTTCGAGCCGCGCCTGCGCCCAGTTGGCGCCCGCCTGCAGGCTGGTGCGTATGGTCGCCGCCGCGCCGACGGCGAGCAGCGCGGGCAGCGCCGCGCGTACCCGCTCGGGCGTCGGCCCCGCCGCCAGCAGGGCCTGCAGCACACCGGTGGTGGCCAGCAGCCCGAACGCGGTGAAGACGCCGGCGAGCAGGCTGAGCCCGATCGTGGCGACCGTGTCGCGGCGGCCGGCCTCCCACGCCATGCGCACGGCCTGGCCGATCAACGCGGGCAGCCGCCGTGCGATGGTGAGGAAGCCGATGTTGCGCATTATGTCGTCGTGTTCGTGCCAGCGATTCGGCGTGAGGTCGGAGAAGTCCGGAAGGTCCTCCGGCCGGGATCGCCCGCCCGCCTCGGCCTCCGCGTCCGCCTGCTGTCTGCCGGGCTCCGACGACGATCCCGGTCCTGATGTGGGGCCTGTTTCCGGGCTCGCCCCTGTGCCCGCCCCCCGCGTGACAGTCATGGCAGCAGTGTGACGAGGGTCACTGACATTTCGCCATCGGCGGCGGGTCGCCAGGAACACGTCCCCGGAGACAGACGAATCCCTCCCGCGCGTCGGCATGGGGCGGCCCGCCCGGTGGTACACGGAGCCCCGCGGCGTGTACGGAGGGCCGCGCCCCGGCGGTATGCGGAGACGTTATCCGGGCGTAGCCGCACATCCCTTGACGCCCGATGGTGCGAGATGGGTTGATAAAGGTTCTTGCTGACAACGTTGTCAGTTCTCGGGGGTAAGGATTTTCGACGACCACACCCCGAAGGGATGTGCGATGAGACGACGGTGGTTGGCGGCCGTGGCGGTCTCGGTGGCCGGTCTGCTCACCCTCACGGCCTGCGGAGGAAGCGACGACAAGGCCGCCGGAGGCGGGCAGTCCGGGCAGAAGAAAGTCGAGGTCTTCTCCTGGTGGACGGGCCCCGGCGAGGCCGACGGACTGAAGGCCATGCGGGAGATCTTCGAGAAGGGCAATCCCGGCTTCACGTTCTATGACGCGGCCGTCGCGGGCGGCTCCGGAGACCAGGCCCGCGCGCTGCTGTCCAGCAAGCTCCAGGCCAACCAGCCTCCGGACACCTTCCAGGGGCACGCCGGCGCCGAGCTGCAGGGATACATCAAGGCGGGCAAGCTGGAGCCGCTGAACTTCCTTTATGACGAGCTCAAGCTGAAGGACGTCCTGCCCCAGGAACTGATCGACCAGATCTCGGTCCAGGGCCAGGTCTATTCGGTGCCGGTGAACATCCACAGGTCCAACGTCCTGTGGTTCAACCCGTCGGTCCTCAAGGCGGCCGGGATCTCCGAGGCGCCCAAGACGATCGACGAGTTCATCGCCGACCTCGGCAAGGTGAAGAAGACGGGCAAGATCCCGCTCTCGATCGGCTCGCAGTGGACCGCCGTCCACCTGCTGGAGAGCGTCATGCTCGGCTCGCTCGGCACCGACGCGTACAACGAGCTCTGGACGGCGAACGCCGACTGGTCCGGCGCGAACGTGACGAAGGCGCTGGAGAACTTCAAGACCATCCTGTCGTACGCCGGGACGCCGCAGGAAGACTGGCAGCCCGCGGCCAAGCAGGTCGCCGACGGCGAGGCCGCGTTCAACATCATGGGCGACTGGGCCTACGGCTACTTCCACAACCCGCCGGACGGCGGCCTGGGCAAGCAGTCCAAGGCCGACTTCGACTGGGCGGCGTCTCCGGGTACGGACGGCACCTTCATGTGGCTGTCGGACAGCTTCACCCTGCCCAAGGGCGCTCCCAACCGGGACGGAGCGGTGGCGTGGCTGAAGGTCGCGGCCAGCAAGGAGGGCCAGGACGCCTTCAACCCCAAGAAGGGCTCCATCCCGGCCCGCAAGGACGCCGACAAGTCGCTCTACCAGGACTACCTCGCCTGGGATCTCGACCAGTGGGCGAGCGCCAAGCTGGCCGGCTCCATCCAGCACGGTGTCGTCGCGAACGACGCCTGGCGTACCGCGATCAACGACGCGGTCGGCCTCTTCCAGCAGGACCAGGACGTGGCCAAGTTCCAGCAGGCACTGATCGCCGCCGCCAAGAACAGCGGCCAGTGAGTTGACCCCCCTTGTACGGCTCGCGCCGCGCCGGACGCACTCCGCGCCGGCCGGCGCGGGCCGTACTCGACGTTGAGAGGTGCGAGTGACGCGGGTACGCAGGTGGCTGCCCGGACTGCTCCTGGTAACGCCGTCGATCGTCGCCGTCGCGGTCTTCGTGTACGGCCTGCTCGGCTGGAACCTCAAGGTCGCGATGACCGACCAGCACGACGAGATCTCCCAGGGGAGCTTCGTCGGCTTGGAGAACTTCACCGCCATCTGGGATCAGGAGCGATGGGGCATCTCGGTCCGGCACGCGATCGTCTTCACCGTCGTCTTCGTCGGAGGGGCGCTCGTCCTCGGCTGGCTCCTGGCCTTCCTGATGGAGAAGGGGATCCGCGGCGAGAGCGGGTTCCGGGCGGTCTACCTGTTCCCCATGGCCGTCTCCTTCATCGCCACCGGCGTGGTCTGGCGGTGGCTGATGAACAGCGGCACGGGGGAGCGCGCGGTCGGCCTGAACAGCCTGTTCCACTATCTGGGGCTGGACTTCCTGCAATGGCAGTGGTTCCGCGACCCGGACTGGGGGATGGCCGCGATGGCGATCCCCGCGATCTGGCAGATGTCCGGATATGTCATGGCTTTGTTCCTCGCGGGTTTCCGCGGCGTACCCGACGAGCTGCGCGAGTCCGCCAGGGTCGACGGGTGCGGGGAGTGGCAGGTCTACCGGCACATCGTGCTGCCGATGCTGCGCCCGGTGACCCTGTCCGCCCTGATCATCCTCGGGCACATCTCGCTGAAGGTCTTCGACCTGATCGTGGCGGTGTCCGGCAAGCAGATCATCACCGACGTGCCCGCCATCTTCATGTGGACGGCCGTCTTCGACTCGCACGACCCGGCCAAGGGGGCCACGATCGCGTCGTACATCGTGATCTCCGTCGCCGTCTTCGTCGTCCCGTATCTGGTGTGGAACGCGCGCAAGGGGAAGCGGTCATGAGCGTCGCGCAGGAGGCCGTACGGCACGCGGCCCCGGCGGATCGGGCCGGGCAACGGGCCGCCGTCGCCCGGTGGGTGCGGCTCGCGCTGCTGCTGATCTTCGTCGTGGTGTTCCTGATCCCCGTCTATGTGCTGCTGGTGACCAGCTTCAAGCCGCTGTCGGAGGCCGACCCCGGCCAGGCGTGGAACCTGCCGAAGGTCTGGACGACCGAGGCGTGGAGCATCGCCTGGGAGAAACTCGAACCCGGCATCGTCAACAGTGTCCTGCTCGCCGTGCCGGGGTCGCTGATCTCCGCCGTGCTCGGCTCGATGAACGGGTACGTGCTGTCCAAATGGCGCTTCCCCGGGGCCGACGTCGTGTTCACCCTGTTCCTGTTCGGGATGTTCATCCCGTACCAGGGGGTGATGATCCCTCTCGTCCAGCTCATGGTGAACCTCGGCGTCTACGGCGGCATCCCGGGGCTGACGCTCGCCCACGTCGTGTACGGCATCCCGATCTGCACGCTGATCTTCCGGAATTACTACGTGACGATCCCCGACGAGCTCATCGAGGCGTCCCGGGTGGATGGCGCGGGCATGCTCCGGACGTTCTGGTCGATCATCCTGCCGGTCTCCGGCCCGGCGTTCGCCGTGGTGATCATCTGGCAGTTCACGTCGATGTGGAACGACTTCCTGTTCGCCGTCTTCCTCACCGCGCCGACCTCGTGGCCGACCACCGTCATGCTCAACAACATCGCCGGGGCCCAGACCGTGCCGTACAGCCAGCAGATGGCCGCCGCGATCCTGGCGTCCGTCCCCACCATGGTCGTGTACGTCCTGCTGGGCCGGTTCTTCATGCGCGGCCTCATGGCCGGAGCCCTCAAGGGCTGAGAGCCGACCGGCGGGTGAGCCTGATCAGGGGTGCCGGGTTCGGTCGGCCGTCGGCGCCTCACCGGGGGACGGGTCGGCGGATGGTTGTTCGATCGGGAAGAGGATCGGGCTGAGCAGGTATTGCCCGCGGTCCGGTGCCGGCTCGTTGGCCAGGCGGGGCAGGATCGCGCGGCGCATTTCGACGATCATCTCGTCCAGCTCGTCGCGGCTGAGCCAGACGGCGTGCTGCCGGTAGCCGACGAGATCCGCCGCCGGGTCGGCGTTCTGGCGGTCGAGGTAGGCGTTGAACTCGGCGACCAGGACGGCGATCGACGTGGCGAACACCCGCCGGTGGTCGTCGAGCGACAGTGCCGCGACCGCGTCGGTGTCGACGACGACCCGGTCCAGGCGTAGCCGGTATCGGCGTTCCACCGCGCCACGCACCCGCCGCTCGTCGGCCACCTCCAGAATTCCGTTGGCCGCGAGCAGATCGACGTGCCGATAGACCATGGCCTTCGAGGCGTCGGGGATCCGGGAGCAGAGCTGGGCGGTGGTGAGTTCCCGCCCTCCGCGCATCGCGTGCACGATCCGCAGCCGCACCGGGTGTGCCAGCAGTTCCAAGGTGTCCACCGGGCAACGGTCTCATATCGTGCTACCGTTCGCAAAGAATGAGAAAGGTGATGGAGATGGCAGAGGAAACGGATCCGGCGGCGGTCGCCACGGCGGTCGTCGAGATGGCGCGCGACGGGCGGTTCGCGGACGTCGAGCGGTTGTTCGCCCCGCCGTTACGCGCGGTGGTCTCCGCCGAGACGCTGCGAGTCGCCTGGGAGAGCCAGATCTCCAGGATCGGGCCGATCTCCGCGGTCGGGACGCCGGTCAGAGAGCCCACCACAGCAGGGCGGGTACGGCTCAGCGTCCCGGTGACGTACGAGCGGGGCGGGCTCACGGTGGTCATGTCGGTCGACGAGGCCGGCCTGCTGCAGGGCCTCCAACTCGCGCCGGCGCTCACCGGGTCATGGACGCCGCCGCCGTATGCCCGCCGCGGGAGGTTCGACGAGCACGAGGTCACCGTGGGCTCCTGCTCCCTGGCCGTGTCCGGGACGTTGAGCCTGCCGCGCGGGCGCGGCCCGTGGCCCGGCGTGGTGCTGCTCAGCGGCGGCGGGCCGTTCGATCGAGACGCCACGAGCGGCCCCAACAAGCCGCTCAAGGACCTGGCCTGGGGGCTGGCCGGCCACGGCGTGGCGGTGCTGCGCTTCGACAAGGTGACCTACGCCCACGCCGACCAGACGGCCGGCAAGCCCGACTTCACGATGCGTGACGAGTACGTCCCGCACGCCGTCGCCGCCGTCCACCTGCTCCGACGACACCCGGCCGTCGACGCCGCGCGGGTTCACGTCGTCGGCCACAGCATGGGCGGGAAGGTCGCCCCGTGCGTCGCCGCCGCCGAACCGTCCGTGGCCGGTCTGGTACTCCTGGCCGGAGACACCCAGCCCATGCCCCAGGCCGCCGTCCGCGTCGTCCGCCACCTCGCGTCGCTGAATCCCGGCCCGGCGGCCGACGCCGCCGTCGTGGCGATGCAGCGGCAGGCCGCGATGGCCGAAAGCCCCGACCTGTCGCCCGACACGCCCGCCGCGGAGCTGCCGTTCGGCTACTCCGGGGCGTACTGCCTGGATCTGCGCGGTTACGACCCCGTGGCGACCGCGGCGACACTGGTCAAGCCGATGCTCATCCTCCAGGGCGGCCGTGACTATCAGGTGACCGTCGCCGACGATCTGTCGCGATGGCGGGCGGGTCTCGCACACCGGACGGACGTCACCATCCGTGTCTACGACGCCGACGACCACATGTTCTTCCCGGGCTCCGGCCCGTCCACGCCCGCGGACTACGAGTCGCCCCAGCACGTCGACCCCGCTGTGATCGCCGACATCGCCGACTGGCTGGCACCCCGCCAAGGGAGAATCGCCCGCCTGGTCTCCGGATTCGGGCGCTGACGCCTTCCCCGGCCGTTCCCCGGTCAGCCGCGAAGCGGCAGTTCGCCCGAGCCGCGTACGACGAGGCGCGTGGGCAGCTCCAGCCGCTGAGGAGGGCCGCTCTCGCCGGCCAGGCGGCGGAACAGCAGCTCCGCCGCCACGCGGCCCAGTCGGGCCGGGTCCTGCGCGACCACGGTGATCCCCAGCAGGTCGGCCAGTTCGAAGTCGTCGAACCCGACAACGGCCACCGGCGGGCCGTGCGTGATGGGGGCGGCGAGGGCGCGGAGGGTGGCGACGGTGGTCCGGCCGTTTCCGGTGAACAGCGCGGTCGGGGGATCGGCGAGCCTGAAGAGGCGTTCCAGGTCGGCCAGCGCGCGGGCCCGGCCCGGCGGGGCCATGGCGACCAGTTCCTCGTCGTACGGCAGGCCGGCGGAGGCGAGGGCCTCCCGATAGCCGCGCAGGCGCTCTGTCGCGGTGAAGATCGACGGCGAGTCGGCGAGGAAGGCGACGCGGCGATGCCCGTGGGCGAGGAGATGCTCGGTGCCGGCGCGGGCGCCGCCCGCGTTGTCGCAGACGACCGTGTCCGCGTCGGGGTCCGCTCCGGGCGGCCGGTCGGCGAAGACGGCCGCGATCCCGGCGTCGATCTCGGGTGTGAGGTAGTCGTGGTCGGTTCCGGCGGGCACGATGATCAGCCCGTCGACGCGTCGCGCGCAGAAGGCGAGCACGAGCTCGCGCTCCCGCGAGGCGTCCTCGCCGGACGATCCGGTGAAGACGAGGCAGCCCTCGTCGAGCGCGACGTCCTCGACCGCCCTGCTGAGCCCGGAGTAGAACGGGTCGGCGACGTCCTCGATCACGAGGCCGATGCTGGCGGTGCGACCGCGGCGCAGCGTCCTGGCGCCGTCGTTGCGCCGGTAGCCGAGGCGCTCGATGGCGGCGTGGACCCGCTCCGCGGTGGTGGCGTTCACGCCGGGCTCGTTGTTGACGACTCTCGACACGGTCTTGAGCGCGACCCCTGCGGCGGCGGCGACGTCGTTCATGGTCGGGCGACCGCGTCTCGTCTCTGGCACGTCCGGATCATCCCGCATTTCAGAGGCGGTGACAACGTTGTCAAATCGAGAACCGGACTCCCGCAGGACGCGTCGGCGGGGAGGTGCGCCGTTCGAGGGGACGGTGGTGTGCGGATCGGCAGGAGCCGTGCGCACGACGAACGAACGCGTCGTGTTGTTGACTGGAAGATCGACCCCGGCGTAGCTTCCACTCAGGATTTCCGCAGAGAGAACTCCCGTTCGCATAGCGAACATCTGGAGTACTTATCGGCAGCTCCTCGTCGGCACGCGGCAGCGGATCGCCATCGCCCGCTTCGCCGAACCGCGTGGGCATCAGAGTCACGCGGAGAGGGGCCGCCTGCGTCGGCCGGCCGGGGGGAATCCGCGCTCCCTCTCCTCGGATTCGGTCGGTGCGTGTCGACAGCGTGGCGGTCTGGGTACGGGGCGTGGGAGGTGGGTGTGCGTAGGTCGTACAAGCTCCTGCTGCGCCCGACCCGGCGTCAGCGGATCGCACTCGCCGACTGTCTTGAGGATCACCGGCAGCTCTCCAACGCGCCAGAGGTGGGATTTCGTGACGTTTGTGACAGTCAGGGATGCGACGTTCGACGTACTGCGTCGTACGGGCATGACGACGATATTCAGCAATCCGGGGTCCACGGAGGTTCCGCTGCTGACCGGGCTGCCGGAGGACCTGGAGTTCGTGCTCGCCCTGCACGAGGGGTCCGTCGTCGGGATGGCGACCGGGTGGGCGCTCGCGCGTGAACGTCCGGCGCTCGCGCTGCTGCACACGACCGCCGGGCTCGGCAACGCGGTCGGCGCGATCGCGACGGCCCGGGTCAACCGCGCGCCCGTCGTGGTCGTCGTGGGCCAGCAGGACCGCAGGCATCTCGCGCTCGAACCCTTCCTGGCCGGGCGGCTCCACGGGCTGGCGGGGGACTACCCCGTCTGGGTGGACCAGCCGGCCCGCGCCCAGGACGTGCCGGGCGCGATCGCCCGCGCGAGCCACGAGGCGGTCACCGGCCGTGGCCCGGCGCTGGTGATCGTCCCGATGGACGACTGGTCGGCGGAGTGGGACGGCACGGTCGTCGCGGCCCCGCAGGTCGTCGCGCGGCCGGTCGCCGTGGACGACGGCGATCTCGCGCCGCTCGTCGCGCTGCTGGAGGGCGCCGCGTCGCCGGTCATCGTCACCGGTTCGGGCGCGGACTCGCCGCGAGCCTGGAAGGGGCTGGTCGCGCTCGCCGAGCGGCTCGGCTGCCCGGTGTGGCAGGAGTCCTTCGGAGCGAGGGCGGGCTTCCCCCAGGACCATCCGCTGTTCGCCGGGATCCTGCCCGCCGGCCGTGCCGGGCTGCGCGGCGCGCTCGGGAGGCACGACGCCGTCCTGGCCGTCGGCGCCCCGGTCTTCCGCCAGTATCCGTACGAGCCGGGGCCGCTGGTCGAGCCGGGCACCCGCGTCGCGATCGTGAGCGACGACCCCGCCGAGGTGCACCGCAGCCCTGCCGAACTGGCCTTCCTGGCCGACCCCGGCAGCGTCGCCGGGCGGCTCGCCGCGCTGCTTCCCGGACGTACGGGCGAGGGGGCCACCGGGCGGCCGGTTCCGCCGCCCGCTCCCGGGCCGGGCGAGCCGCTGCGGGCGGCCCATGTCATGCACGAACTCGCCGTACGGCTCCCGCCGGACGCGGTCGTGGTGGAGGAGACGCCGTCGTCCCGGCCGGATCTGCACCGGTTGATGCCGGCCCGGCGGCCGCTGGGGTTCCTCTCAGCGGCGATGGGCGGGCTGGGGTTCGCCCTTCCCGCGGCGGTGGGGGTGCGCATGGCCGCGCCGAACCGGCCGGTCGTGGCGGTCACGGGGGACGGCTCGGCCATCTACGGGATCCAGGCGTTGTGGAGCGCGGCGCACTATGGGGTCGGCGCGCTTTTCGTCGTGCTGGCGAACGGCAGATATGCGGTCATGGACCGCCTGGCGGAGAAGAACGGTGCGGGAAAGGCGCCGTGGCCGGCGTTCACCGAGGTCAGTTTGTCGGCGATGGCCCGATCGTTCGGTTGCCCCGCGACGCGGGTGGACTCCCATCACGAACTCGTGGGAATCCTCGACGACATCGTCCCCGAACTCGGTTCGCGTACGGAGCCGCTCCTTCTAGAAACAACGGTCATTCCTGATCTCGAATTCCACCCTTAGGAGGATTTTTCGTGTCCTTCGTGGGCGCAAAGATCTGGACGGGATCGGGAGCCGACCGGGCGAGTCGGGCGAGCCGGGCGAGCACCGTGGTGGTCACGCAGACCCCGTGCGTGACCACGCGGGGCGACATCACCGGGCACCTGTTCTAACATTCGGCCGTGAACCGGGGAACCGACGGCGAGCCCGGCCGGATGCTGCTGATCGTGGGGTTCGTTCTCGCGGCGCTGAACCTCCGGCCCGCACTCGCGGGCGTGTCGCCGCTGCTCAGCGACATCATGGGCGACCTCGGGCTGAACGCGGCGGCGGGCGGCGCCATCACCACCGTCATGGTGGTCTGCCTCGGCCTGCTCGCGCCGCTGGCGCCCGCGCTCGCCGGGCGGATCGGGCTGGACCGCACGCTTCTCGTCGGCCTGCTCATCCTCGCCGCCGGAGTCGCCGTGCGCAGTGTGGACGGCCTCGTCGCCCTGTACGGCGGAGCCGCCCTCGCCGGCACGGCCATCGCGATCATGAACGTCGCCATGCCGGCGATCGTCAAGCAGCACTTCCCGTCACGGGTCGGGCCCTACACCGCGGTTTACGTGTCCTGCCTGGTGGCCGGGGCCGCGGGAGCGTCGGCGGTGATGGTCCCGCTGGCCCGCGAGTTCGGCTGGCGGGCCGCGGCCGCATCGGCGGCCGTGCTCGCGATCGTCGCCGCCGTGCTCTGGACGCCGCAGGCGCTGCGCCGGCCGCCGGCGACGTACGGCAAGGGCGGGCGCCGGCCGTACCGGACCCTGCTGGGCAGCAGGATGACCTGGTTCGTCATGGCGTTCATGGGCCTGCAGTCGTTGACGTTCTACATCATGCTGGCGTGGCTGCCCACGATCTTCCAGGACGCGGGACTCCCGGCGGACCAGGCCGGATACCTTCTGGGGCTGACGAACCTGGCCCAGATAGCGGCGACGCTCACCGTGCCCGTGCACGCGGGTGGCGCCCCATCGCAGGTGCCGCACGTCGTGGGGGCGGCGGCTCTCACCATCGCCGGATATGCCGGGGTCCTGCTGGCTCCCGCGACATTGCCGTGGCTGTGGATGATCATTCTGGGGGTGGGCCAGGGCGCCTCCATCGCACTGGCCCTGCTGATCATCGCGCTGCGTGCGCCGGACCCGGCTTCGGTGACCGCGCTATCGGCGGTCGCGCAGTCGAGCGGCTACGTGCTGGCCGCGGTCGGCCCGCTCCTCTTCGGCCTGCTGCACCAGCTTTCCGGTGACTGGACGCTTCCGCTGCTCGCGGGGCTCGGCGCGTGCGCCCTCCAGCTCCTGTTCGGCTGCCTCGCCGGGCGCCCCGCGCCCGCGCCCGCGGGCTGAGCCGGGACGCGGGCACGGCGGCAGGACGGGGTCAGGCCGGGACGGGAACGCTCACGCCGGGTCGAGCGGACGCAGCTCGTCGGCGTAGCTGACGGACAGCCGGCGCATCATCCCGTCGTCGCCGATGGAGTACTGCCCCAGACGCCACAGGGGCGGCGAGTAGGCGTGGATCGACACGCTGCCGTGCTCCACGCCGGTCAGCCGGTGGATGTGGTCCGGCCCGAACGAGAACGAGTCGCCCGCCGTGACGGTCGTCTCCAGGTGCAGGCCGCCGATCCTGGGGTTGGACTCCTTGAGGGTGCCGTTCACCACGCGGACCGCGCCCGAGGAGATGTCGTGGTCGTGCCAGCCCGTGTCGTCCTCCGGGCGCCAGCACAGCAGCCACACGTCCACGTGCGAGTCGCGATGGAGCGAGGCGTAGTGGCGCCCGCCGTCCTCGGCCCCGTCGAAGTTGAGGTGCTCCTCCCACAGCTCCGGCCGGGCGGCGAGGTCGTTGACGAGGGTCGCCAGCTCGCGGCGGTCCAGCGCGCGGGCGGGCAGCCGCTCGTACGGAGCGTCGCTCTCGGTGACCTGGACTGTGGGCGTGCTCATGACTGCGGCTCCTTTCGTGACGGCGTGTGCGGGTGTGCTCGTGTCGTTGTGTGCGGCTGTGTCTCTGAGTACGACTGTGTCTCTGTGTACGGCTGTGACGTCCTGAGCTGCTGTGACGTCGTGCGTGATGGTGACGGTGACGGCTCGGGTGGGGGCGACGGCTTGTGGTGCGACCGCGCCTGGAGCAGCCGGACGGCGTTGGCATGGCCGATGGCGTGGCGTGCGGCGTCGCCGAAGTCCAGGGACGGGGCCTCGGCGTAGGGCTGGTCGGAGCCGTTGACCACGACGTCGATGCCGAGCTCGCGGATCACCGCGTCGATGGCGCGCGACCCGTACGACGACGTCTCGACGAACGCGCCGGGGTCCACCCGTCCGCGCCCGGGGGCGCCCCGGTTCGTCGCGCGCTCGGAGTGGAGCGGCGCCAGCCCGGCGAGCAGGGCGAAGCAGATCTTCAGGTCGGGATGGCGGGGCCGCCCCACGGCCTGGAAGGCGTACCAGGACGCGTGCATCTGCTGCGCGTACGGCACGACCGCCGCCCACCAGGCGGGACTTCCGGAAGGGACCGCGGCGGGCCCGGGGTGCACGAAAAGGGGAAGTCCGCGCTCCGCGAGCACGTCGAGCAGCGGGGCGGCCGCCGTGAATCCCGCGGCGTCCCGCAGCGCGGTGGCCGGGAGCTGGAGCCCGGCGAAGCCCTGGTCGAGGGTGTGCGACAGCCGTACGGGGTCGATGTCCGTCACCGGGGCGGCGGCCCAGGCGCGGAAGGGAGCGGGCAGTTCCGCGGCTCCCGCGTGATAGGCGTCGATCAGCGGCCACGCCTCGTCCGGTGGCAGGTGCTCGATCCCGAGCGGGCTGGACAGGGAGACCAGGGCGAGGTCGAGTCCCGCGGCCCGCGACGCCCGGACGGCGAGGTCGTGGTCGTCCGGATCCACCTCGTACGGCGGCTCGCCGTCCAGGAGGAGGGTCCAACCGTCGAGACGGGGTGGCGCCGAACGGCGGCGCAGAGCGTCGAGGAACGACGGCGTCCATAGATGCTGGTGCACGTCGATGCTCATCGTCACCCCCGGGTTATCGGTATTCCCTACTCATAATAAGGGTTATTCGGCGCGGGGGCGACCAGGGGTGGGCTGTGCCGGCCGACACGATGGCGGGCGAAGTCCCACTTCGGCCGTGGCGTGGGCGATCCGACCGCCGGCCGGCCTCGTCGGCGTCCGCGTCATCGTGCCGCGCCCGGTCGAACGTGCGGGCTCGCCCCGATGGAGTGACTCAGGCGGGGGTCGGGCGCCGGGTGGCGCCGGGCGCCGTGAGGCCGTCGAGGATCACCGTGGTCAGGTGGTCGTCCGCGCGCGCCCCGGGACGGCAGACGGCCACGTTGAGCAGGCCGATGACCTCGCTCGGCGGGATGTCGCGACGCATCGTCCCCTCCTCCTGCGCCTGTTCCGCGATCCGGGTGAACAGGGTGTCGAGGTCCTGTCGCAGCCTCACCAGTTCGGGGTGGGCCGACGGGGCGTCGGACAGCGACTTGGTCAAGGCCAGCGGCAGCCCGGAGCAGTGCGCCACGATGAGCAGCAGGGCTTGCCACGCCGACGCGGTCCGCTCGATCGTGGCCTGGCCGAACGTGAGCAGCCGCCGGAGCACGTCGGCGGCGATGTCCTCCACCAGTGCCTGCCGATCGGGGAAGTGCCGGTAGAGCGTGCCGACGCCGAGCCCGGCGCTCCTGGCGATCTCTTCCATCGACACGCCTGTTCCCCGCTCCGCGAACAACCTGAGAGCGGTGGCGACGATGAGTTGCTGGTTGCGCCGCGCGTCGGCTCGCACAGAACCGCCTCTCCAGACAGCAGAACAATCGGAACGCACGGTTCATGTTAATGTCGGCCCTGCATCGGAAGGTGAACATCCGGTTCAGGTTAGGAGCGCCATGAAGACAGGGCTGTACATCGGCGGCGGCGGGTCGACCGTGGACGGGACGGTCGCGCAGGTGCGCGCCGCGGCCGAGGCGGGGCTGGACAGCGTCTTCCTCAGCCAGCTCACCTCATGGGACGCCCTCACGCTGCTGGCCGTCATCGGTCAGCGGGTCCCCGGGATCGAGTTGGGGACCGCGGTGGTGCAGACCTATCCCCGGCACCCGCTCGCGCTGGCGGGTCAGGCACTCACAACGCAGGCGGTCACGGGCAACCGGCTCACCCTCGGGATCGGGCCGAGCCATCGCCAGATCATCGAGGGACAGTTCGGTCACTCCTACGACCGTCCCGCCCGGCACGTCCGGGAGTACCTGTCGGCACTTCAGCCCCTGCTGCGCGGCGAACAGGTCGAGTACCGGGGCCAGACGCTCACCGCGGTGGGGCAGGTCGAGGTACCCGGCACGAAACCGCCCTCCGTGCTGGTCTCCGCGCTCGGCCCGGTCATGCTGCGCATCGCCGCCGAACTCGCCGACGGCACGGTGACCGTGTGGACGGGCCCGGAAGCCATCGCCGACTACGTCCAGCCGACGATCACCCGCGCCGCGGCGGAGGCGGGACGGCCGGCGCCCCGGATCGTGGCGTCGGTGATGGTCAGCGTCACCGACGATCCGGACGGGGCCAGGCGGCGGGTCGCCCAGACGGTGGGGTTCGCCGCCCAGTTCGCCAGCTATCGGTCGATGCTGGACCGCCAGGGCAAGTCCGGTGTACACGAGACGGTCGTCGCAGGGGACGAATCCACCCTGGCGCGAGCGATCCGGCAGTACGCGGAAGCCGGAGCGACGGAGCTGCTCGTGAGTCCGTTCGGCAGCGAGAGTGAACAGGCCCGTACCATCCGGGTTCTCGCCTCCCTCCGAACCGGTTCGACGGTGCCGAACCAGGCGTGATCTCGCGTGTGAGTGAGGGCCGTCGTCCTCGCTATCGGGCGAAGAGGCAGCGGATGCCTCCCGGCGCCACCCGGCCGTGACGGCGCGGGGCGGCCGGGAACGAGACGGCCGCGCCGCCCGGTGACCGAGGTCGGTCGAGGGCGACGCGGCGCGGGGACGCCCCGGAAGGCGTGGACAGCGTGCCGTCAGTCGTTGACGCGGAGGATCAGCTCCAGGATCCAGCTGATCACGCCGATCAGGAGCGCGCCCCAGAAGGCGGCCATGAAGCCGTCGACATGGAACGGCAGGTCGAGCTGCTCGGACGCCCAGCCGGTGAGCAGCAGCAGGGCGGCGTTGACCACCAGCGCGAAGAGGCCGAACGTGAGCACGTAGAACGCGCAACCCACGAACTTGATGATCGGCTTGATGACCGCGTTCACCAGGCCGAAGATCAGCGCGACCGCGAGCAGTGTGCCGATCTGTTTGGAGGTGGTGTCTGCGGTGAGCACGATGCCGTCCACCAGCTTGGTGGACGCCCACAGCGCCGCCGCGACGATCAGAATCTTGATGATGACCTTCACGTAACGGAGTCTTCCATGCCAGAGCACAGCATGGGCATGTCCGGGTTCCGGTAAAAAATCCGCTCCGGGCGTCGGCGGCGTGTCGGTCCGGTCCTCCACCGAAAGGGATTGTCCGTTTCTCATCGGACAACTTGCATTAATTGCCCCATCTCCGGGGAAAGCACCTCGATGGGGGTGGGGAGGATGGACGTGGAAGAGCTTGAGCTGCTGTCCGCACGGGAGTTGCACGACCGCGCCGTCCGCTATGCCGTACGGCACGGTGACCTCGGGTTTCTCTGGCGCCTGCTGAAAGTGATCCCCGCGGCCGAGGCCGCCAGCGGGGAACGTGAGGAGACGGCCAACGATCTCAGCCGGGTGTCCGCGCTGCTCAGTGATGCCATGGCGGCCGGGGAGGGCCATCTCGGCGAAGCGTTGCGCCCGGTCTACATCGAGTATCTCGCTCAGCATCCCGACGCCTGAGCACGCGGCGGCCGCGAGAGATCCCGACGCCTGAGCACTCGCGGCGGCCGCGAGAGATCCCGGCGTGTGAAGACCGCGGCGCCACGATCCGGGCGTATCCCGGCGTGTGCGATCCGGACGTCTGCGGACGCACGGAGTGGGGGACGCACGCACGGGAAACGCTCGGCACAGGCCGGATAGCGCAAGTTATCGCGAGATATTGCCGGAGTTCAGGACACTCTCAGATTTCCGGGTCATGATGGCGCCGTGGCCGAGACACGCGTGCTCGTCGTGGACGACGAACCGGAAGTGCGCAACGCGGTGTCCCGCGCGCTCCGGGTGGAGGGATATCAGGTCGCGGGAGCCTCCGACGGTGTGACCGCGCTGGCGTCGATCACCGGAAGCCCGCCCGACCTGGTCGTTCTCGACGTGATGATGCCCCAGATGGACGGCCTGGAGGTCTGCAGGAGACTCCGTGAGGCCGGCGACCGCACGCCGGTGCTCATGCTGACGGCTCTCGGCGGCATCGGTGACCGGGTCACGGGCCTCGACGCGGGAGCCGACGACTACCTCGCCAAACCGTTCGCGCTGGAGGAACTGTTCGCGCGGGTGCGCGCGCTGCTCCGCCGTACGGCACCGGCCGGGCCGGTGACCCGCTACGCGGATCTGGCGATCATGCCGGACAGCAGGCAAGCGCGGCGCGGTACGCGGGTCATCGACCTGACCAGGACAGAGTTCGCGCTGCTCGACCTACTCATCTGCAACGGAGGCCAGGTGCTCACCCGCGAGGTCATTCTCGAACGCATCTGGGGCTACGAGTTCACGCCGGGTTCCAACTCCCTGGAGGTCTACATTCGCTATCTGCGGAGAAAGACCGAAGCGGGTGGGGAACCGAGATTGATCCAGACCGTGCACGGCCTCGGTTACACGCTGAGGGAGCAGGCATGAAGCTCCGCTGGCGGCTCGCCCTCGCCTCGGCGATGACCGCCGCGATCAGCGTGATCGTGGTGATCGTCGCCGCGTACCTCATCACGTGCCGGAGGGTCGAGAGCGCGCTCGGGCACTACGAGGCGTATCCCGACCGCCCGCCGCCCGGGGTGCTGGCCAGCCTCGGGGATGTGGACGATCTCGGCTGGCCGTTCCTCGCGGTCGCCTTCGGCGGCCTTCTCCTGTCCGGGGCGCTCGGGTGGCTCGCCGCGCATACCGCTCTGCGCCCGGTGGGCATCCTGAAGGACGCGGCCGAGCGGGTCGCCTCCACGCGCGACCTCACCACGCGGATCGAGGTCGCCAAAGACGACGAGCTGGGCAGCCTGGCCCGCAGTTTCAACACCATGCTGGACGCGCTGGAACGCTCCGCCCGAGCGCAGAAACGGCTCGTCGCCGACGCCTCCCATGAGCTGCGAACGCCCCTGACCGCGCTGCGCACGAATGTCGAGCTGCTGATCAGGGGCGGGCCCGACCAGGAGGACCACGACGAGATCAGCAGGGCGGCGATGGCCGGCATGGAGGAGTTGACCGTACTGATCTCCGACGTGGTCGAGCTGGCCAGGGACGAGGAGCCGGCCGCACTGGTCGAGGATGTGCGCCTCGACGAGATCGTCACGCGGGAGGTGTCGCGGGCGTCGGCCCACTGGCCGTCCATGTCGTACCAGGTCTCGGTCGAGCCGGCGGTGGTGCGCGGTGTGTCCGACCGGCTGTCCCGGGCGGTCGCCAACCTGCTGGACAACGCGGGCAAGTACGGTCCGCCCGGGGGAGCGGTCGAGGTGTCCCAGACCGGGGGCGTGGTCACCGTACGCGATCACGGGAAGGGAATCGCGGCCGAGGACCTCCCGCATGTCTTCGACCGGTTCTACCGCGCGCCGGGCGCACGGGCCATGCCCGGCTCCGGACTGGGGCTCGCCATCGTGCGCCAGGTCGTGGACAGCCATGGAGGCAGCGTCGCCGCGAGCGCCGCGCCCGGCGGAGGCACGCTCGTCCGGCTCGACCTCCCTCTCCACGAACGGCAGGCCGACCTGGACGAAGCCCTGAGGTGATCCGCCGAGCCGGTGGGCCATGGGGCACGCGTCGGACCGTCGGTAGGAGGCCCCCTTTCGCAGGGGACGCGATGCCGGAAGCATGAGGGATGACCCTCGGGCGTCGTTTCCGTATGACGAAGGTTGGTCGTGCCGTTCGTGGTCCGGGGGCCCGGACCAAGGGCTAATGCCCACCCGTACATGACCCGTTCGTGGTGCGCCCCTCGCTAATGTAGAAGCAGGTCAAGGGGGCTGTGGCTCCTACACGAGAGCTTTTGCCGATAAGGACGCGGAGGGGGAACCGCGTCCGGACAGCGGGAACCGCCGGTGCCTTTGGGGAGGGTATCCCAGGCGGACCGCTTTGAGTCGGGGCCGGACAGTTGGGGGACTGTCCGGCCCCGACGCATGTCCGGGCGAAGGTCGGCACGAACCACCCGGCGTCTGTCTTCGGCTCGCTGCTGTCCTTCGATCCCAAACGTCTGGGCAGTTCCTCCCAGACGCCCCTGATGCCTCCGAGATGTCTCGCAGGCGCTGGCTTCAGGACCTGCCGACAGCCCGCCGCCAGCGGGTGGCCTTCACCCTGCTCCCGCCTCCAGCGGGTGTGCTTCACCCCTGTCCCCGCCTCCAGCAGGGATCCTTCGGTCTTCCCGCCGACTTCCGGCCGCTGGCCCTCGATCCGGCCTCCTGCTCCAGGCGCCTCCCTCTGCCGTCGGCCGCTGTCTTTCGGGCACCTTCTTCTGGGTGCTGTCATGGGCGATGAGATGCGTCCGAAGCCCGTCTGCCGCACGTCTCGTTTCCTGCGAGGCCGCTCAGGCGGGCTTTTCTCATGCCCGATTCGCGTATCCGGCAGGTTTCTTGTGTATCCCGCGTATCCCGCGTATCCCGCGTATCCCGGTACCTAAACGAATCGTGCGTATCGCTCGTATCGCTGATATCGCCTGTCTCTCGGGTATCCCTTGTCCCGCGTATCCCAGTGGCCGCCGCGGGCGGATGCCCGCCCGGACGGCGTGGGAGTTTCCGGTGGCTCTACCAGGGCGTTCCGTGGCAGGGATCCGCTATGCATGGTTTTTGCCTGTCGGAAGGCGTTTCGCCGCATCCGTTCTTTGCCGTACCCGGTCTGCGCTTTGCCGAGCTTCTCGCGGGAAGTCCTGTGCCTGCGCGGTTTTTCGCACGCGTACGTGACCCAAGGCAGATCGTTTTTAGCTGAAGTGGTAGATCTTTTGCACTTTCTGGGTGATTTCGTTTGCTTTGTCATGTCTTGGTGTGTAGTGTCCGTATTGCTGCCGACCGGTGGCTGGACTTTCCAGGAGAGGAGATCTTCGCGGGAGACCCCCGCTTGACCTCCGGATCCGGGTCCTCACGGCCCGTACGTCCGATACGTCCCATCGACCCCCAGTCGATGAGTACAGCGCACTGAATGTGCATCTCAGTGGCGATCGACATTTCTCGACCCGCTCCGCGCCCCGTGCCCGGCCCGCCCTTGACCTCGCAGGCCTGATACACGACGCACGCGGCCGTCCCCTGTCGTCTCACGAAAGATCCCAATTCTTCATGAACACGCTGTTTGGCCTGCGTAACAACCGGAAGCTGACCGCTCTCACCGCCGTCGCCGGCGCCGCCTTCATCGGCGTCAGCGCGTTCGGTGCCACCGCGGCCAGCGCGGCTCCCGCCTCCGAAACCGCGATCACGACCGCTCACACCTCCCAGGTCGCCCAGGCTCCCGAGATCAAGGAGCAGGCGCTCCTCCGGGGCAGCACCAAGGGCTCGTACTTCTGGGACGACGCCTCCGGCCGTCAGGGCGACACCGGTATGCCGGCCATCGGCAAGCCGATGCAGAAGGGCCTCTTCTCCAGCCCCAGCTGGCCTCTCGGTACCGAGGGCTACGTCGTCTACAAGGGCAAGAAGGCCAAGTTCTTCATCGGTGACCGCGGCCCCGGCATCCCCTCCGAGCGCGGCGTCATGCTCGACATCGATGGCAAGACCTTCGCCGAGCTCACCGGCGGCAAGTGGAACACCAACACGCTGACCGTCGAGAGCAACGGTGGCGCGGGCCACATCGAGATCGACTATGTCGTCACCAAGTGGGGCGACGGTCCCGGCGCGAAGGGCGCGCCCCTCCCCTTCTCGTCCGGTGCCTGGAGGAGCTGAGCGAACCCCGCTCGCGCCCTCCCCTGAGGCTCGACACTCCTCCCTGGGCCGGGGTCCAGGGAGGTGGTGACGAATGTGCGTGACGCCTCCGAGACTGCTAAGGTTACGAGCGTTCGCAGGCGCCGCTAGCTCAGTTGGTTAGAGCAGCTGACTCTTAATCAGCGGGTCCGGGGTTCGAGTCCCTGGCGGCGCACCAGCGAGAAACCCAGGTCGGTGTCACTGACCTGGGTTTTCTTCATTTGGCGAGCAATCCAACGGGCACTCGCCCGCTGCCATGATCATGCTGGTTGTTCCGAGGCCGCTCGCCTGTCGTGATCTTGTTTCAATCATGATCGCGATGTGGTGTCGATCCGCCCTCGGCGGAGATCCATTGCGGCTGCCAGAGTGAAGCCGACCGGGGCTCCTCCCTGCCACGGACAGAGCCGGACTTCCACCAGCCACTGATTTCGACACGAATGCCCTCGTCGATCGTGCCCACGTGTTTGCCCGAGACAAGAAGTGACGCGACTGGAACCGGGATGTCTGTTGGAGGGCCTCATTGACCGGGCTCGAACCGGCGTCCACCCGGTCCCGAGCCAGGCGCTCTACCTCTGAGCTACAACGAGGCCACGTCCATCATCTACGGCACCGCCGACCGGGCTCGAACCGGCGTCCACCCGGTTAAGAGCCAGGCGTTCTACCACTGAACTACGGCGGATTCCGCCCAGTATGCTCCATGCCGCCCGAGGGCGCCACAGAATAGCGGCGTCGCCGGCCGGGCCCGAACCCCGCGTTTCTTCGACCCGAAGCCCGGATACGGCAGCGCCGCCGGCCTAGCCTTCCGGAAAGTCGATCGTGGGCAGATCGCTGACGACCACTCCGGAGGCCAGCCCGTGGCCGGCGTCGGCGGCCAGTTCGGGCTTCACACTCCTGCCGCTGAACACCCCGGCACGCCGGAGCAGGGCCGCCCACACCGGGTCGGCGATGCTCACTCCGTGCACCAGTTCGGGCGTCGGCCGGTACACCGCCACCCCACGTCGAGCCGCGGGCGCGGTCCACCCCGACCGCGCCGGGTCCAGCCCGGCCGTACGGCAGGCCGCCTCCACGTCGGCGCGAGTGCAGCGCGCGGTGCCGTCCAGCACCTCCCAGGGCAGCGGCAGCGCCGCCCACACCGCGGTGTTCGGATCGACGCCCCCGCCGGTGCCGCGATGCCAGGCGGCCAGATCGGCGGCCATCAGCCGCATCACCTTGCCCGGACAGGCCACCTCCAGCAGGTCAAGCGCGTCCAATGACGCCAGGCAGGCCAACCAGCCGGCCCTGGCCGCGTTGTAGGCGACCGCCAGGTTGTTCCACGTGGTGGAGTCGTCGCCGCGCCGTACGATCATCGTGGTGCGGTCGGTGCCGGGGTTCCAGCGGGCGCGCAGCACGTCGGCGCCGTGCCGCATGGCCGCCGACCACTGACCCAGCAGCCGCCCACGCTCCTCGTCGGTCAGGCGTCCCAGGACCTCGGGAGTCGCCCATACCTGGGCGATCATCCACCAGTCGCTCTCGGCCGTACAGCGGTCGAGCAGGACCTGGGCGATCTCGTCGAACGGGTTGTCCCGCCCGGCCAGGCTGAACTCCCGGCGCGTCTTGCGCCGCGCGGTGTAGTACGCCACGAAGCACGCGGCGTCGGCGTCGGCGGTGAACTGCTCCAGCGGGATGTCGGCGCCGAAGCCGGTGACACCCACCATGAGCAGGCGCCGCTTGTCCTGCTCGGTGCTCAGCGTGCCCGCCTTGGCGGCGACCCGGCGCAACATCCTGAACCGGCGGTTGTACTGCCGCTTGGACAGATCCATGCCCGCCGCCGCCCGGGAGTCCCGGTTGAGCCGGTCGGCCAGGAAGTCACTGCGCTCCGGCGTCCACCGGATCTCGCGCCCCATGGTCGCCGCGAACTCCAGCAGCGATTCCGGGTCGTCGGGGTCGACCTCCACCTGCCGGTCGAACAGGCGGTTCGCCGCCGCGACCTGCCGGGCACCGCCGACCGGCCTGGCGTAATCAGCGGACATCGAGGAGAACCAGCCCTCGCGGCGGGAGGAATGCGTGGCCGCGCGCTCCAGCACCACACGCTCACGCCGCGACAACCGCTTGTCCAGTGCCCGCAGCACCAGGTCGGCGACATCCTCGGGCCGGTACCGCCGATCCAGCGAACCGTGCAACTCGGCGAGGATCTCCTGACGGGACCGGTCTCCCTTACGGAACGTCATGGCACCATGATCCCGGCTGGTTCGATGCGACTGCGACTAGATTTCTCCGGTTGCTGCTATTTATTAGTGGGTTTGCCGCAGAAGGCCGGTTTGCGAGAAAGCAGCGGAAGAGCGTCGCCTGATGCCGGGCCGCCTTCGGGTCAAGCGCTGCCGGTGGGTTCCGCGACGACATGGGCTTCCCTGCCACGGGCCGCCCATGAGACGACCATGGGAGCCAGGACGCCCATGGCCGCGAAGGCGATTCCCAGAGCGAGCCAGCCGAGGGGGCCGCCCTCGATGCAGAGAGCGGTCAGCAGCGCCGGAGCGACGGCCATGGAAACTCCCACGCCGAGCTCGAACATTCCCTGGTACTCGCCGTGCGCATGTTCTGGAGCCAGGCTGTACGGAAGCTCGAAAGCGGCGCTCGCGTGCCAGAGTTCGCCCATGGTGTGCACCGCGACCGCGAGGACCAGCACGATCAGTGCCGCCGTCGACGGCAATGCCGAGGCCGCCGCGATGGTGACGGTCGACAGCAGGAAGACCGACCCCGCCCGGCGTAGCGCGACCGCGGAGGAAGCGGGATTCGTGACACCACGGCTCATCCGAACCTGCAGCGCGGCGACGAGGACCGTATTGATCAGTAGGGCTCCACCGGCCATCCAGCGCGGTGCCTCGGTCTGGCTGACGATCCAGATCGGCAGCGCCACGATCAGGACGCCGTATTCCAGCATCATGAACGAGTTCAGCGCGGTGATCGCCGCGAAACCGCGGTCGCGGAACACCGCGAGCCTTCTCGCCGCAGCGGGCGCGGGCAGCGGCGGATAGTAAGGAAGGCGCCACATCAGGGCGGCGGCGGTGATGTACGTGGCCGCGTTGATCAGCACCAGCGTGATGTAGGCGGCCTGGGTGTCCAGTTGGATCGCCAGGGCGGAGACGAGCGCCCCGAGAGCCGTCGCGACGTTTCCGAACGCCCGGAACTGCGCGCGCAGCGCGACGCGGTTCGCGCCGCCCACACGCGCGATCACGACGCCTCGCACCGCTCGGCCGCCGTGCTCGGCGATGGCGCTCACGCCGACCAGCAGAAAGAGCAGCGCGTACGCCCGCAGCACGGTGAGCGAGACGAGACCGGCCATGCAGACGCCCTCACAGAGCAAGAGCGTCGCCGCTATCCCTCGCGGCCCCCATCGGTCGGCCAGACGTCCGGCCGGGATACCCGCGCCGAGTGCGATCAGGCCGGCGACCGTCAGCACGATGCCGACCTGGACCACCGGCAGGCCGACGACACGGCTCAGGAACAGCAGCCCCGCGGGCGCGTACATCCCGTTGCCCATGCTGTTGATGAAGAACACGAACGCGAGGCGGCGCGGTGCCCCTCGCTCAGGCAGCATGGCCGCGAACCAGCGCTTCATAAGCTCGGTCCGGCGTGCTTCACGCCCAGCGTGAAGTGAACGCTCACCTCTGCCACCCGTTCGGATGATGTTCGAAGAGGACGCTCAAAGTCCGCACAGGCAGCGACATTAACGGCGTATCCAGACTCCGTAAAGTCTGAATGTCAACTCCGTCGAATATTCGGACGCGGCATACCGCGATGACCCCCCACGCCGGTGCACGAACACGTGAGAATCGACCACGCCGACGGGGCGAACGCACCGGTCAAAGGAGGAGTCCGACCCGGGTTTCCGGTGGGTCTCCTGAGGCCGGTCCCCCACCCCAGAGGAGGGACGGGGGACCGGCGGAGGGTCAGCTCAGCCGCTGCCACAGCGCGGGTACGTTCGGCGGCTCCCAGCCGGTGAGGGCGGTGTGCGCCTGGAGGCACCGGTAGCTCACGCCGCCGTAGGTGACCTGGTCACCGGCCGCGTACGCCGTGCCGGCGGCCCAGGTTCCGGCCGGGGTGCTCGGGCTCGACGACGGGCTGGGGCTCGGGCTCCGCGTCGGGCTCGGGCTGGGGCTCGGGCTGGGGTCGGTGCCCCCGCCGACCTGCAGGTCGATGCAGGAGTAGAAGGCGTTCGGGGTGTCGGCGATGTTCCAGATCGCGAGAACCTTCTGCCTGCCGGTCCGCCCACCCAGGTCCACGTTGTGCGAGACCGTGGCGCCGGGCTGGCGTCCCTGGTCGTTGAACACCGCGATCCGGGTGCCGCCGATGTAGTACTCCCACGTGCTGGTGGCGTGGCGGGCGGTCAGCACCCAGTTGAACGTGAGGCTGTTCCCGACGCTCGTGGCCGGCCACGCCTTGCTCTCGTCGTCGAGCTGGGCGAAGCGGGCGTTGCCACCGCTGCACGATCGCAGGCCCTTCGGGCCTTCGACGCTCTGCGGCTCGTAGATGATCTCGCCGCAGTTCGCGACGCGACCCTGGGCGCACATGGCCTGCCTGCTCGGCGGCGACGACACGTAGCCGTGGGCCAGAGCCGGAGAGGCCATGAACAGCGTGGCCCCGGCGGCGACGATCGCCGTCGAGATGAAGATGACCGCTTTTCGCATGTCACACTCCTTCATGCTGGGGGGATAGCCACAACATAAAGGAAACTTTCTTAACAGTAAATGTCCTGGCAACCCGATTTACCGAAGGTTGTCGGACGCGTGCGGGTCCCCGGGAGTCGTCGAACGGTCCAAAGGAGGTGGGCCCCGTGCGCGCGTTCACCGCCCGGCAAGGGGGGCGTGTCGGGGCCCGATGCGGAGCGGTCGCCGGTCAGGCGGCAGGGGGAGGGCCGAGGATCTCGATCGCGTGCTGCGCCGCCGCGTGGCCGAGGGCGACGGGGTCGACCGGCGAGGGATCCGGCAACCGCCGTTCACCGGCGGGCCCGCCCACGGTGGCGGCGAACCGTTCGAACCCGGATGGCGTGGTGATCTGCAGGGTCCGCAGCGGCTCCTCCGGGCCGACGACGAAGGTGTGCGCCAGCCCCACGGGAAGGAGTACGAAATCGCCGGGCCCCGCCGGGAAGACCTCCCCGTCGCAGTGGAACCGCGCGGTGCCGGACAGGACGTAGAACAGCTCGTCCTCCTCCAGATGCCGGTGGAGGGGCGGTGCGAAGCCGGCCGGGTTCACGAACTCCGCGACGGTGAGACGGCCGCGGGTCTCGGCTCCGGTCGCCTTGACGGTGACGAGGCTGCCGAGGAACCACAACGCCTCGCCGTCGGCCTCGCCGCGGACGTACGGGCGGACCTTCGTGCTCTCTGTCATGGTCGCCAACTTTCCAGTAGACGATGGTTTAATGAATATAACGCTAGTATGCACAGCATGGTCAAGGAACGCGGCCAGAAAAGGCAGTACCGCTCGACGCTCCGTCAGGACAGTGCGCAGCGCACGCGCCGGGCGATCGTCGTCGCCGCCGGGGAGCTGTTCGTCGCGCACGGCTATGTGGCCACCTCGCTCGCGGACGTGGCCGCCGTCGCGGGGGTCTCCCGGCCCACCGTCTTCGCCGCCTTCGGCTCCAAGGCGGCACTGCTGCGCCAGGTGCTCGACGAGGCGCTCGCGGGTGACGACGCCCCCGTCGCGGTGGCCGACCGCCCGTGGTTCAAACCGGTCTGGGACGCGTCGGGCCCGTCCGCCGTCCTGCGGGCGTACGCGCAGGTGTGCACGCTGATCGGCGGCAGGGCGGCGGCGATCTTCGAGACCGTTCGCCGGGCGGCCGACGCGGCGCCCGAGGTCGCGGAGCTGTGGACCACTCTGCAGAGCAACCGTCGGGCGGGGGCGCGCATGGTGGTCGAGCACGCGCGTTCCCTGGGCTCCCTGCGCGCCGAACTGGACGAGGAGCGCGCGATCGACGTTCTGTGGCTACTCAACGATCCCGCCCACTACAGCGCGCTGGTGGAGCGGTGTGGATGGTCGGCGGAGTCCTTCCGGGACTGGCTGGCGAGCGCCATGTGCCACGCCCTGCTTCCCGAGCCCGCCGGTACGGACTGACGCCCTCGGCCCGCCGTACGGCGCGGACCTTCGGTTCGGCGGGACGACCACCGTCGCCGAGGTCGGTCACCGGGCCGACAGGCAGGCGCGGCTGTCAGAGGGCGATCAGGACCCCGGCGTAGGCCAGCACGCCGATGAGGAGCCACGACGCGAACCCCAGGGCCAGCGCCCGGAGGCCGGTACGCCGCAGGGAGCCGAGGTGGACGCCCGTGCCCAGGCCGAACATCGCCGCGGCGAGCAGCCACGTGTCGATGGTCTTGATCGCGTCGAGGGGCGCCGAAGGCAGCAGGCCGGTGCTCCGTACGGCGACCATGGCGAGGAATCCGACCACGAACAGCGGCACGATCGGCGGGCGCCGGGCGCCCGCGACCGCGGTGCCCGCCCGGCGGCGCGCGACGCCGACTCCGGCGAGGAGAGGGGCCAGCAGCGCGACCCGGGTCAGCTTGACGACCACGGCCGCGCTGAGTGCGCCGGGAACGGCCGCGGCCGTGGCGACGACCTGGGAGACCTCGTGGACGCTCGCGCCGGCCCACGCCCCGAACGTACGCGGGTCGAGGCCGAGCGGCACCCGCAGCAGCGGCAACACGACGATCGCGAGCGTGCCGCAGATGGTCACCAGGCCGATGCCGGTGGCGACGTCCTCCTCGTCGCTGTCGGACACGCTGTTCATCGCGGCGATCGCCGCCGCGCCGCAGACGGCGGAACCTGTGGCGATGAGCAGCGCCTGCCCGGACGGCACCCCCATCCGCGCGCCCAGCCATCGGGTGCCGAGGAACGTCGCCACGGTGACGACCACGACGGCGCCGAGCATCGGGGCGCCCAGCCCGAGCACGTCCGACACGGCCAGTTGGAGGCCGAGCAGGACGACCCCGGCCCGAAGGACCTGCTTGGCCGCGAACCGCGTGCCGGCGAGGGCGGCGGGCCGGATCACTCCCGCGTTGGCGGCGGCGACCCCGAGGAGGATCGCGCCGGTGAGCGTTCCGACCGCCGGGACGATCCGGTTGAGCAGCACGGCGAGCACGACGCCGGCCACGGTGAGCGCGAGTCCCGGCAGCAGCGGCGCGACCCGTGAGCCGATCCTCGGCGCGAGCGGGAGCCGCCGCGAGCCGATCGCCCGGGATGTCATCCGTTGTTCGGTGATCAACTTTCCTCCAGCCTCGACGTGCTCACCACGTTTCCGTTCGGGGTGACCGCTCGCTAGCCGGAAGATGACGACGAGTCCATAGAATGTTTCTATGAGGTTGAACCGCTGGCCCGACCTGGAGGCGCTCGCCCTGCTGGTCACGGTGAGCGAGCTCGGCGGCGTCGGCCGGGCCGCCCGCCAGCACGGCATCTCCCAGCCGTCCGCGAGCAGCCGCCTGCGGACCCTGGAACGCCGGCTGGGTGTGCAGGTGCTCCAGCGCCTTCCCGTGGGGTCGCGGCTGACCGCCGAAGGCCAGATGGTGGTCGACTGGGCCCGGGACGTCCTCGGCGCCGCCGACGCCCTGATGGCCGGTGTCACCGCGATGCGCCGCGAGCGCGGCGCCGCACTCCCGGTGGCCGCGAGCATGACCGTCGCCGAATACCTGGTGCCCGGCTGGCTCATCGGCCTGCGTCCGATCGAGCCGGACGTCACCGTCGGACTCCAGGTCGTGAACTCGGCGCGGGTCGCCGAGCTCGTGCTGGCCGGTGAGGCGGAGATCGGCTTCGTCGAGGGGCCGTCGTTGCCGGTCGGCCTCGCCTCACGTCTGGTGGGACGGGATCGGCTGGTGGTCGTGGTCGCCCCCGGGCATCCGTGGGCCCGCCGCCGCACGCCGCTGCGTCCCCGTGAGCTGGCGGCCACGCCGCTGATCGTCCGCGAGCCCGGGTCGGGGACGCGGATCACGTTCGAGACGGTGATGGAACGGTACGGACCGCTCGCCGAGCCACTGCTCGAACTCGGCTCGAACTCCGCGGTGAAGGTCGCGCTCGCCTCCGGCGCCGGACCGGCGGTGCTGAGTGAACTCGCGGTCGCCGACGAACTGGCCGACGGGAGGCTGCTGGCGGTGCCTCCGGAAGGTGTCGATCTCCAGAGGAGGTTGCGGGCGGTCTGGATCGAGGGACGGCGCCTGGACGGCCCGGCGAGGTCGCTGCTCACCCTCGCGACACGTTCCGGGGCCGCGCGCCGCGTGACCGGATCCTGAGCCGGTCCGGCAGGCCCGGCTTCTGCCGCTTGTCATGGCCCGCCGGTCTTCTGGCTCTTCGACGGTATTTCCCGTCAAGAGTGAAGAGCCGGTTTTCTTGGGGAACACGGATATATTTCGCTGTTTGCTTGGATATGTGAGCGGCGTCTTGCTGTGCGCCTGACGGCCGCCGCGTACCCCCGTTCGGAATATTTCGAAGAATCGTGGCACGATCGTGCGGCGGACGAAATCTTGGTCCGGTGCCCGCCGGTTGTTTCCGGGCCCGGCGGGCGCCGTCGAAGAGGTGGCTGAGGCCACCCATACTCATGCATCGGGCGTTATATCTGCACTTCGGGGCGTAGTTGACTGATCTGTGTGGCGTGGTTAACGCGTTTTGTGCTGTTTCGTTAATTCGAATTGATTGACACGTTCGGCGGAGTGGCCGATTAGTTGGCGACCATCTGTTGACAGCGCGTCACGGGCAGGTCATTTTTGCCTGAGGAAGGCATCGATCATTCGGCGAATTCGCCCGGAATGCGAAACGACGGCTCGGCCGTACGGCCTGACACGGCCTTTCGTGTGGCGTTCGTTTCGATGTCGTTCCGCCCTTCACGGAGGCTCGATGCTGGAAGGAACTCTTTGGTGAACGACTCGTACGCGCGTGGGCGCGGTTCCCGTGCGATAAGGCGGGTGCTGGCCGGCTCGGCTGCGCTCGCCCTCTCCTCGGTGTTGACGGCGGTGGTTCAGAGCGGCACCGCTACGGCGGCGGCGCCCGCCTCTCTCAGAGCGCCGCAGGCGCCGAAGGTGGTGTTCGCCGAGAACTTCGAGAGAGGCCAGCGGGCCACACCCATCCTGGTGACCGGGTACACCGGGGCGGCGCCGGTCAACCAGACCTACACCGCCGATCCGGCCTGGCTGACGGCCTGCAACGGCTGGATCACCTCCCTCCAGAACCCGGGCGTGCCACCGCAGAACTCCGGATGCGGCGGCTGGTGGCAGTCCGCGCAGCAGATGGCCGGCGCACTCGGTAAATGGTCCGGTGGCGACGCGGCGAAGAACCACGCGGTCACGGCCTACACCAACGGCGATCCCGGCGCGAACAAGACGCAGCTGGAGACGAGGAAGCCCGTCGACATCGGCGCCACCGGCCGGTTCCTGACGCTCTCCGTCGACGTCGCGGAGGTCAACTGCCATGCCAACCACGCGAAGCTCGGGTTCTACCTGCTCGACGGATCGACGGCGGTGCCCACCTCCACGACGCCCATCCAGCCGTGCGCCCAGCCGGGCGGCGTGGTGGACGGGATCCCGGTGGGCACCTACACCAGCGACAGTCCCGCACTGTTCCGCGGGTCCACCGTGGGCCTGCGGCTGGTCAACTTCCAGGGCAGCGGGTACGGCAACGACGCCGCGTACGACAACGTCCGCGTCCTGGACGTCACCCCGCAGCTCGACGTCGCCTACAGCCCGGGGCAGGCGGAGGCGGGGAAGCCCGTGACCCTGACGTTCACGATCACGAACACGAGCGAGCTGGCCGAGAAGAAGGGTTGGTCGTTCACCGAGAAGCTTCCCGACGGGTTCACCCCGGTCGGCACCACCCCGGTGACCGACTGCTCGATCGCCGCGGTGCGGGTGGGGGACGGGCAGGTCAAGGTGACCGGAACGCTCGACGCCGGCAAGGTGTCCTGTACCGTCGCGGTCGAGGTGACCTCTGAGCGTGCGGGCACGTACACCACCTGCGCCGCGGACCTGGTGGAGAGCACCGGAGTGAACCTGCCCGGCTGTGCCGGCGTGCGGTTCCTCCCACACCCGCTGGTGTTCGACGCGCACGCCTACGGCGGCCGCCTCAGCGCGCCGCTGATCCGAGTCGCGCCGCTCGTGCCCTCCGACCTGACCTGCACCCCCACGGCCGGAAGCGACGAGCACAAGCTTGTGAACGGACGGCTGGGCCAGGTCGGCTCGGTGGGCGTCATCACCACCAGCGCGACCGGGAAGGTCGACCCGTCGGGGCTGCGCACCGCCACCGCCTCCGCCACGACCGCCCGGATCCGCCTGCTCGGCGGCGCCGTCACGGCGGACGAGATCGTCGCCGTCGCCCGGGCCCGGAACGACGAGTCGGGGCGCGTGACCGCCGACTCGCAGGTGAACTTCGCCAACCTGAGGGTCAACGGCGTCCGGATCACCAAGCTGAAGGCCAACCTCACCATCGACATTCCGCGTGTGGGCAAGGTCGTGATCAACGAGGTGACGCGTACAGGTGGGGGCGCCGGCATCGCGGTCAACGCCATCCACGTCCACGCGCCAGGTGATGTGGACGTCGTCGTGGGTCACGCGCGGGCCGGGCTCACCGAGCCGGGGAAGCCTTGCCCCGTCGTGTGACTGATCCACTGACCGATCCACCGGGTTGAGGGGCCCGGCGGCGCCCGTCGCGCCGCCGGGCCTTCGTCGTGCTGCCGGCCGAGTCGGCCGCGCGGCTCAGGGGGATGCGCAGGGCAGGGAGCAGATCAGGGGGGATGCGCAGTGTCAGGGGGCGGTGCCGGCCAAGGGGGACGCGCGCTGCCCCGGCGGAAATGGTGCGAGATTTGAGTAGTTTGTCTGGCGCCGATTCCCTCCCTCCCGCTTGAGGAGCGCCTCCTATGCCCTTCGTCGTGGACCTGGCCGCCGGAACCGTCGAGCGTGAGGACCGGTCGGCGGAGACCGGCCACTTCGGCGGTTCCATCCTCGGCCTCCGGTTGCTTGCCGAGCGCACCCCCGCCCGGCTGGCGCCGTACGATCCCCGGGCCCTGCTGTACGTCGCGGCCGGGATCCTCGGCGGCGCGCCGGGACCGGGACTCGCCAAGACGGTCTTCCTGGCGAAGTCGCCGCTGACCGGAGTGGCCGGGGAGGCGCACGCGCTCGGCCCGTTCGCGGCCGGCCTGCGCGCCGCCGGCGCCACGGCACTGGCGATCACCGGAAGGGCACGGCGGCTCTCCTACCTGCTGATCGAGGGCGGGGAGGTCACCTGCCACGACGCGGAGGACCTGCGCGGACTCGGCACGGCCGCGACGACGGACGCCCTGCGCGCCCGCCACGGCGCGGGCGCCCACGTGGCGGCGATCGGCCCGGCGGGGGAGAACCTGGTCAGGTACGCGAGCGTGGTGACCGACCACGCCTACCCCGCCGCGCGGTACGGGCTGGGCGCGGTCTTCGGCGCCAAGAACCTCAAAGCCGTGGTCTGCGTGGGAGACGCCCCCGTGTCCGTCGCCGACCCGGACGCGCTGGCCGGGCTGACCGCGTACTACCGGGACGCGCTGGCCGCCAACCCGCTCGCCGCGCTCCAGCACGGTGAGCCCGGATTCGCCGGGTGGGCCGGTGACGTGCCCGATCCCGGTTACCTCGCGGTGCGGAACTTCTCCGTCACCGGTGAGAGCGGCCTGGCGGTGCCCGAGCCCGGGGCCTTCGGCGTACGGGTCGTGGCCACGAGGGGTGGCTGTCCCGGTTGCCCCAACGACTGCCTCAAGACGTACGGCCCGCCCGCGTCGCCGGTGCGCGGATCCGGCGGGCTGGGTCAGGAGGCGTTCCCGTCGCTCGGCTGGAACCTGGGCATCGACGATCTCGACGCGGTGCTCGACGCCAACGCGCTCTGCAACGACCTCGGCCTCGACCAGGTCTCCCTCGGAGGGACGCTGGCGTTCGCGATGGAGTGCGCCGCTCGCGGCCTGCTTCCCGGAGGGCCCGCCTTCGGTGACGCGGCGGCGCTTCCCGGCCTGATCCGGGACGTCGCCACGCGCGGCGGGGCCTTCGGCGACCTGCTCGCGGAAGGGTCCGCGCGCGCCGCGCGCCTGATCGGCCAGGAGGCGTTGCCGTACGTGATGGCGGTCAAGGGCGCGGAGGTGCCGTGCTTCGACCCACGGGTCCAGCCGGGGCTCGGGCTCGGCTACGCCGCCGCCCCGAACGGGCCGCGTTACGACGCGCTGGAGCACGACCTGGACTTCGATCCCGCGCTCGGCCTGCCGTACTGCTTTCCGGAGGCGGCGCGCGTCGGGGTCGCACCCGAGACGGCCGGGGTCCTGGACGCGGAGCGAGGGCGCCGCACGGCGCGGCTGCTGCGGCTGTGGAGCGCCCTGGACGCGCTGAACATCTGTGTCTTCGCGAGCACTCCCACCAGGCCGTTGACGCTCGATCATCTGGCGTCGCTGGTCAGGGCCGTCGCCGGGGTGGAGTTCACCGTGGGCGACCTGCTCGACGCGGGGCGGCGCAGGCTCGACCTGATGCGCGCCTACGCGATCAGGGAGGAGGGCGGCCCGGACGAACTGCCCGCCCGTTTCCACGACGAACCGGTCGCGGCGGGCCGGCACGCGGGCGCGGTGCTGCCGCGCGCCTCGTTCGCCGAGGCGCGCACGGCGTTCTACGAGGAACTGGGCTGGCACTGAGAACTGGGCTGGCACTGAGAACTGGGCTGGCACTGAGAACTGGGCTGGCACTGACGAGAACCCGCTCCGGCATGCCGGGACCCGGCCAGACACCTGCCGGGCGCCGCGCACCTGGCGATCACCGTCGAGGACGCCCGGTCCGAGTACGCCCGGCTGTCGGCGGCCGGGTCGGTTCGTCCCACCGCCCAACGAGATCACCGCGGGGAGCAACAAGGCCGGGTACGCCTGCTACTTCCTGGACCCGGACGAGATCACCCTGGAGCTCGTCCAGCCCAGCTTCTGAGCGAGGCACGGCCACGGCCCGGGATGCGGCCTTCAGGCTGTCTCGGGCTGTCTTGGGCTGTCTCGGGCGCTGCCAGGGTTCTGTTGACACCCCAATACGGCCGGTCTAGCTTGTGCACGCTTTCCATCGATTGATCAACGAAGGAGGTACGGTGCCCGTCGTCGATGCGCATCAGCATTTCTGGAACCTGCGCACCGGTTCCTATCCCTGGCTGACGCCGGAGGCGGGGCCGATCTACCGCACCTTCGAACCCGAGGAACTCGTCCCGCAACTCGCGGCGGCCGGGATCGACCGCACGGTGCTGGTCCAGGCGATGGACTCCTATGCCGACACCGACGCGATGCTGGCGCAGGCGGACGAGCACGACTTCATCGCCGCCGTGGTCGGATGGGTGCCGCTGAACCGGCCCGCCGAGGCGGCGCAGGCCCTGGAGCGGTACGGCAGGCACCCGAAGTTCGCGGGCGTGCGCCACCTCATCCACGACGACCCCGATCCCGACTGGGTGATTCAGGACTCCGTGATCGAAGGGCTGGGGCTGCTCGCCGAGGCGGGACTGCCGTTCGACGTGGTCGCCGTGCTGCCCCGGCATCTGGAGCACGTGCCCGTGCTCGCCGAGCGGGTGCCCGGCCTCCGCATGGTCATCGACCACTTGGCCAAGCCGCCGATCAAGGAGAAGGGCTGGGAGCCGTGGGCGTCGCTGATCGCCGCGGCCGCCGAGTGCCCCGGCGTGTACGCCAAGGTCTCCGGGCTCAACACCGCCGCCGACGCCGAGACGTGGACCGCGGGCGACCTGCGGCCGTACGTGGACCACGCGATCGAGGTGTTCGGGCCGGACCGGCTGATGTTCGGCAGCGACTGGCCGGTGGCCGTCCTCGCCGGTGACTACGCCAAGGTGTGGCGCGAGACCGGCGCGTTGCTCGCGGAGCTGTCCGACGACGACCGCTCCGCCGTACTCGGCGGCACCGCCGCGCGTTTCTACCGGATCGAGGTCTGACGTGCTCGACCTGTTGGCCGGCCCGCAGAGCTGATCACGCGCAGGTCCACCGCCCCTCCCCGCGTCGGCTGACCCGCCCGGTCGGCCGTGCGGGCTGATGCGCGCGGGTGCCCGTGGGACGGCGTTCGCGCTGGTACGAGGCGGGTTCCCCGAGATATCGTTTGGTACCAAATAATTTCTCGGGGGTGTCATGCGCGCGCTGTTCGTCCAGCAGGACCACGTCTCGCCCACAGGGCCGATCGGGGAGGGGTTCGAGCGGCGCGGATACGAGCTCGTGGAGTTCCCCGTGGTCCCGGCGGACCGTTTCCACGCTCCCGACGTCGAGGTCGCCTTCCCCGATCCCCGCGACTACGACGTGATCGTGCCGATGGGCGCTCCCTGGTCGGTGTACGACGAGGCGGCGATCGGGTCCTGGATCCGCGAGGAGCTGGACTTCCTGCGCCGGGCGCACGAGTCGGGCGTGCCCGTGTTCGGCATCTGCTTCGGCGGCCAGGCGCTGGCCGCCGCGCTCGGAGGTCGGGTCGAGCGCGGCTCCGAGCCCGAGATCGGCTGGTACACGATCGAGACCGGCGCGCCGGGCCTGGTCGAGGCGGGCCCGTGGTTCCAGTGGCACCAAGACCGCTGGAGCCCGCCCCCGGGCGCCGCCTCCCTCGCCCGTACGCGGGTCGCGCCGCAGGCGTTCACCATCGGGCGGAGCCTCGCGGTGCAGTTCCATCCCGAGCTGACGGTCGCCATGCTGGACGGCTGGCTCGGCAACGGCGGCGGTGACTGGGTGACCGCGCACGGCGGCGACGTCGAGCGTCTCGCCGCGACGACCAGGGCGGAGGAGCCCGCCGCCGTCGTCCGGGCGCACCGGCTGGTCGACCGGTTCCTCGACCAGGTCGCGTCGCGCCCCTGGTGACCGTGCTCGTCCCGGGGCCGTGGTTCGACCCGGGGACCCCGGGGTATCCGAGATCAGGCGTGTGGTCCACACGCGGCCTTCCCGCGGAACGCCCTCCGCCTCGCGGCGGATCGGTGTCCGATCGACCGGATCCATGCGGGTTCACGCGGGTTCGATCGGTGATGCTGCGGGGGTGACCGGTTGGCCGGGTCGGCTCGGCATGTGGTGGTCCGGGAAGGGGCGTTCCGGGCGTGGCTGCTGCACGGCCTCCGGCACGAGGACCTGAAGGCCCTGGGTCCGCACGGCCCCCGCTCCCCGGAGAAGCAGTACTCGTGGTGGCGCGTCATGTGCCTCACCGGCGTGGACTATTTCTCCAGCCTCGGCTACCAGCCCGGGATCGCCGCGCTGGCGGCGGGGAGCGTCGCCCCGGTGGCCACCGTCCTGCTCGTCATGCTGACCCTGTTCGGCGCGTTACCGGTCTACCGCAAGGTGGCCGTCGAGAGCCCGTACGGCCAGGGCTCGATCGCGATGCTGGAAGGGCTGGCGCCGCGCTGGTGGGGCAAGCTGATCGTGCTCGTCCTGCTGGGCTTCGCGGCCACCGACTTCGTCATCACCATCACGTTGTCCGCGGCCGACGCGACCGCGCACATCCTGGAGAACCCCTTCACTCCCCGTGTGCTCTCCGGGCAGAAGATCGCCGTCACGCTGTTGCTGCTGGCGTTGCTCGCCGGAGTGTTCCTGAAGGGCTTCACCGAGGCCATCGGCATCGCCGTGGCGCTGGTCGGCGTCTATCTGGCGCTGAACGCCGTGGTGGTCGCGACGGCGTTCCTGCACGTCCTCGGGCATCCGGAGCTGATCGGGAACTGGGAGCGGATGCTGACCACGCAGCACGGCGACCCGCTCGGATTGATCGTCGTCTCCCTGCTGGTGATGCCCAAGCTGGCGCTCGGCATGTCCGGGTTCGAGACGGGCGTGGCCGTGATGCCGCTGATCCAGGGCGATCTCGCGGGGCGCATCGCGGGCGCCAGGCGGCTGCTGACCGCCGCCGCCCTGATCATGAGCGTGTTCCTGATCTGCAGCAGCCTCGTCACGATCATCCTGATCCCCGAGCACGAGTTCCAGCCGGGCGGCAGGGCCAACGGCCGGGCGCTGGCCTACCTGGCGCACGCCTATCTCGGCAACGGGTTCGGCACGCTGTACGACGTCAGTACGATCACCATCCTGTCGTTCGCCGGAGCGTCCGCGATGGCCGGCCTGATCAACCTCGTGCCGCGCTACCTGCCCAGGTACGGCATGGCACCCGACTGGACCAGCGCCGTGCGACCGCTGGTCCTCGTGTTCACCGCCGTCGCGGTCGCCATCACGCTCGCCTTCGACGCCAGCGTGGACGCCCAGGGCGGCGCGTACGCGACCGGAGTGCTGGTGCTGTTCCTGTCCGCGGGCGTCGCGGTGACCGTGGACGCGCACAAGGCAGGACGGCACGGGCGGGCCCGGGTCTTCGCGCTGATCACGCTGGTCCTCGCCTACACGCTGGTGGAGAACATCCGCGTACGCCCGGAAGGCGTGAAGATCGCTTCGCTGTTCATCGCGGCGATCATCGTGCTGTCGCTGATCTCGCGGGTCACCCGGTCCACCGAGCTGCGGGTCTCGGACGTCCGTCTCGACACGCTCGCCCAGGAGTTCATCACCGAGGCCAGCGGTGAGATCCATCTGATCGCCAACGATCCGCGGCGGCGCGACCAGGCCGAGTACAACGAGAAGCTCCGCGAGATGTGGTACACCCATCGGCTGCGCAGCGCGGAGCCCGTCATGTTCGTCGAGGTCACCGTGCTCGACGCGTCCCAGTTCCGCAGCGAGCTCCGGGTCACGGGCGACCTGCGGTACGGCCACCGGATCCTCCGCGTCGAGAGCGCGACGGTGGCGAACGCGCTGGCCGCGCTTCTGCTGTACATCCGGGACCGAACCGGCGAGGTGCCGGACATCTACTTCCAGTGGGGCGAGGGGAACCCGGTCGTCGCCATGTTGCGCTACCTGCTCTTCGGCGGCGGCGACGTGCCCGCGCTGACCCGGGAGGTGTTGCGCGAGGCGGAGCCCGACCCGGCGCGCCGCCCCCACGTCCACGTCGGCTGATCGCCGGCCGAACCTCTCGCTGATCACGTGCCGCCCCGCAGGTCACAGGCGTAGGAAAGTCATCAAGATTCCCTTTGAATCCGTATATAAGACGTCAAGACCGCCGAAAAGCCGCAAATCTGGGGATTTCCTGGTGGTGGGACCGCCGGGCCCGGCGGTCGAGCGTGCACGTCAGGATTCCGAGGGAGTGGCGATGGCCGACGTCATCTTCGTCGCCTTGACGGTCGTGGTGTTCGCGCTCCTCTGGCTCGCCGTCAGGGCGGTGGAGCGACTGTGACCGCCGCCGGCCGGGATCTGCCCCGCGGCGCCCGGCTCCGCGGGGCACTGCCGTACGAGGTGGGGTCATGGGCGTGGTGAACACCGTCGGGCTCGTGGTCGCCATCGGCCTGGTGATCTTCATGGTCGTCGCGCTGCTGTTCCCGGAGCGCTTCTGATGACGTACTCGCTGATGACGTCCTCGCCCTCGATGTCCTCGGCGATGGCGGGACTCCTGTTCATCCTGTCGCTGCTCGTCGTCCTCGCCGTGGCGTACCGGCCGCTGGGCGACTACATGTACCGCGTCTACACCGGCACCCGGCATTACGCCTTCGAGCGGGGCGTCTACCGCCTCATCGGCGTGCATCCCGACAACGGGCAGCGCTGGACCGCCTACGCGCGGAGCGTCCTGGCCTTCTCCGCCGTGTCGATCCTCTTCCTGTACGGCCTGCAACGGCTGCAGAGCCATCTCGCGCTCAGCCTGGGCATGGGCGCGGTCCCGCCCGCCCTGGCCTGGAACACGGCGGTCAGCTTCACCACCAACACCAACTGGCAGGCGTACTCGGGCGAGTCCACCATGGGCCACCTGGTACAGACGGGCGGCCTCGCCGTACAGAACTTCGTGTCGGCCGCGGTCGGCATGGCGGTCGCGATCGCGCTGGTCCGCGGGTTCGCCCGGCGGCGGACCGACGATCTCGGCAACTTCTGGGTGGACCTGGTGCGCGGCACCGTCCGCATCCTGCTGCCGATCGCCTTCCTCGCCGCGATCCTGCTGGTCGCGGGTGGAGCGATCCAGACGTTCGCCGACCACCACGTCTGGACCACGCTGGCCGGAGGCCACCAGACCTTCACCCCCGGCGCGGTGGCGACCCAGGAGGCCATCAAGGATCTCGGCACGAACGGCGGCGGATTCTTCAACGCCAACTCGGCCCATCCGTTCGAGAACCCGACGGCCTGGACCAACTGGCTGGAGATCCTGCTGCTGACGGTCATCGCCTTCTCCCTGCCGCGGACCTTCGGCCGGATGGTGGGCGACAACCGCCAGGGGTACGCGATCGTCGCGATCATGGCCATCATCGCGATGGCGAGTGTGGCGGTGACCAACCTGGCGGAACTCGGCCACGGTGGCACCGTGCCGCAGGCGATCGGCGCGGCCTTGGAGGGCAAGGAGGCCAGGTTCGGGGTGTCGAACTCCGCCATGTTCGCCACCTCGGCCACGCTCACCAGCACCGGCGCGGTGGACTCCGCGCACGACTCCTACACCGCGCTCGGCGGCGGCATGTTGCTCTTCAACATGATGCTCGGCGAGGTGGCCCCCGGAGGCACCGGCTCCGGCCTGTACGGCATGCTCGTCCTGGCCGTGATCACCGTCTTCGTGGCCGGGCTCATGGTGGGGCGCACCCCGGAATACCTCGGCAAGAAGATCGGCTCCCGCGAGGTCAAGCTTGCGTCGCTCTACTTCCTGGCGACTCCGGTGCTGGTCCTCATCGGCACCGCGCTCGCGATGGCCACCGGGGCCGGGCGGGCGGCGATGCTCAACAACGGCGCGCACGGCCTGTCGGAGGTGCTCTACGCCTACACCTCCGCGTCGAACAACAACGGGTCCGCGTTCGCCGGCCTGAGCGCGAACACGGACTTCTTCAACATCACGCTCGGCCTGTGCATGGCCTTCGGGCGGTTCCTGCCGATGGTCCTGATCCTCGCCCTGGCGGGCTCGCTCGCCGGGCAGTCGCCGGTGCCGGCTTCCGCGGGGACACTGCCCACCCACCGCCCGCAGTTCGTCGGCATGGTGGTCGGCGTCACCGTCGTGCTGGTCGCGCTCACTTTCCTCCCCGCCCTGGCGTTGGGGCCGCTGGCGGAAGGGATCCGCTAGCCATGTCCACGAGAGCGCGCCCGCTACCCGGCCGTACGCCGGACACTCCGGCGAAACCGAGGAAGCGGGACGGGAAGATCGGCGGCGGCCTGCTGGACCCCAAGCAGATGCTCCGGTCGCTGCCGGACGCGCTGCGCAAGCTCAACCCCGCCACGCTGTGGCGCAACCCGGTCATGTTCGTGGTCGAGGTGGGCGCGGTCTTCACGCTGGCCCTCGCGATCGCCACCCCGTCGGTCTTCGCCTGGGCGATCGTGGTGTGGTTGTGGCTGACCGTGGTCTTCGCCAACCTGGCCGAGGCCGTGGCGGAGGGCCGGGGCAAGGCCCAGGCGGCCACGCTGCGCGCGGCCAAGCGCGACACCGTCGCCCGCCGCCTCATGGATCGTAAAGACGCCGGGCGGTGGGACGCGGTCGGCGCCGCCGAGCTGCGGCAGGGGGACTTCGTGATCGTCGAGGCCGGGGAGATCATTCCCGGGGACGGTGACGTGGTCGAGGGCATCGCCTCCGTCGACGAGTCGGCGATCACGGGCGAGTCGGCGCCGGTGATCCGCGAGTCCGGCGGGGACAGGTCGGCGGTGACCGGCGGTACGAAGGTGCTCTCCG
>NZ_JADDIL010000021.1:0-120612 GCF_020826795.1 Microtetraspora sp. AC03309
CCGCCCCGCAGTCCGCCCCGCAGCCGCCCCCCGGCGTGGCCGAGGCGATGCAGCGCGACCTCGGACTCAGCGCGGAACAGGCCAGAACCCGCCTGGCCAACGAGCAGCAGGCCGGCCGTACCGAGGCGGCGCTGCGCGCGGGCCTCGCCGACCACTTCGCCGGCTCCTGGCTGAACGGCCCCACCGCCACGCTCGTGGTCGCCACCACCGACGCCGCCGCGGTGCCCTCCATCGTCGCCGCAGGCGCCGAGGCCACGGTCGTCGAGCACACGCTGGCCTCGCTCACCGCCGCCAAGGAGGCCCTCGACCGGGCCGCCGCCAAGGCGCCCGGCACGACACCCGTCTGGTACGTGGACGTACGGAGCAACAGCGTCGTCGTGCTGTCCTCCCAGCCGGCCGGGGCCGAGGCGTTCGTCGCCGCCGGCGGCGCGGACCGCGCCCTGGTCCGGATCGAGAAGTCGGCCGAGCGGCCCCGCCCCTTCTACGACCTGCGCGGCGGCGACGCCTACTACATCGGCAGCGGCACCCGCTGCTCGATCGGCTTCCCGGTGACCCGCGGCACCACGAACGGGTTCGTCACCGCCGGTCACTGCGCCGTGGCGAGCTCCACCAGCGGCTCCAACCGGGTCGCCCAGGGCACCTTCCAGGGCTCGTCCTTCCCGGGCAACGACTACGCGTGGGTAGCGGCCAACAGCAACTGGACCTCCCGCCCGTGGGTGTACAGCAACGGGAGCAACCTGCCCGTACGCGGCTCCACCGTGGCGATCGAGGGCGCCTCCGTCTGCCGATCCGGATCGACCACCGGCTGGCACTGCGGCACCGTCCAGCAGCGCAACAGCAGCGTCACGTACCAGGAGGGCACCGTCTACGAGGTGACCCGCACCAACGTCTGCGCCGAGCCCGGCGACTCCGGCGGCTCCTTCATCTCGGGCGACCAGGCCCAGGGCGTCACCTCCGGCGGAACCGGAAACTGCGGCAGCGGCGGCATCACCTACTTCCAGCCGGTCGGCGAGATCCTCTCGGCCTACGGGCTCACCCTGACGGTCGAGGGCGGCGGCAACCCCAGCCCCAGCCCGAGCCCCACCGGAGGCTCCACCTCCTGGCAGGCCGGCACGGCGTACGCGGCGGGCGCCCAGGTGACCTACGCCGGCGTCCCCTACCGGTGCCTCCAGGGACACACGGCGCAGACGGGCTGGGAGCCGCCGAACGTTCCCGCCCTCTGGCAGCGGCTCGGCTGACCCCGCGCGAGCGGCGCGCACCGGCCGTCGCGGCCCCCGTGGCGGCCGGTGCCACCCACCTTGTTCCACCAACGGTTCGAACAGCGAGGACCAACATGTGCATCGACGCCATCGGCCACCTGGAGAAGCTCGGCTCGGAACTGGAACGGCGGCGCTTCGCCGTACGCGTGCGGGCCCGTGAGGGCCATGCCACGCTGAACGTGACCAACGTCGCGGCTCCCGCACTGGCGGAGAGCGTGTTCACCGCCCCCGACGAGGAGGGCGACCTCTGGTTCTGGTTTCCCTGGCAGACCCCCATCGGCCCAGTGGCCGACATCACGGCCGCGGCCGACCGCATCGAGCGGGTCCTGGCCGAGGTCGGGCGTCCGCGTCCCCTGACCGCGGCGTCGGGCGGCCAACCGGTCGGCGAGGTCACGGATGCGGCCGTCGAGCACGCCTGATCCGGTACCAGACGACGAGCAGGTCGATCGCCGCGACAAGGGCGATGAAGGCGGCGATGCCGGCCTCCACGGCCCAGACCGTCAGCCCTGTCGCGGCGGCGGCGTACGCGAAGAAGATCGTGGCCGCGAGCGCGATGGGCAGCGCCACACTGGACAGCACCGCCCGGATGCGGAGCGCGCTGCGCGCCTCCGTCGGTTCGGTCCCTCGCCGGTTTCCCCACATGGGCTCAGCCTTCGGTCGGGGCGGGCCCGAGTGGATCGTGCCCCACGGACTTCAGGGAGTGCCGCCAGCGTTCGTTCCTGGCCGCCGTCGCGGGAGCGCCGGCCATCTTCCCTCGCACGAAGTCGACGACGTGGCGCATCACCTCGAGATCCTCGCCCGTCAGATCGCCCTTGCGCTTCCCGAGCACGTGCAGGACGCCACGCCCCAGTTCCTGGACGCCCAGGTCGGGATCGGCGGGGAAAGCGCTCTCACCGGACGCGGAGGTGAGCAGCCATGAGCGCAGCTCCGCCGACGTCATGTTGACCACCTCGTGGAACTCCTCCCAGAGGAGATCCACCTCGGGGTCGGAACTCTCGGTCATGTGTCCCCCCTTCGACGAGGATCGCCTACCCGCGAGCGCCGCCCCGATGCGGGCGACGGCCCGCGTCCGGAGGAGGTCGGACAAGACGAGACCCCGCCAGGATCGCTCCTGACGGGGTCTCGACGTGTGTGTAACCGGTGCCGGGTCGCCTCTCGGCGAAAGGCACAACGCGGCTCCAGCCGAACGGTAGTCCGCGAAGGCTAAATTAGGTGAGGCCCGGGGACACCTGCACACCGGCCACGTGTCATGTAACCACCGGTCGCCGGGCATTGTTCCCGCCCCGAGAACGTCTTTTTCCGAACCGCCCGACGTCCCCTCAGGAGTGCCGTTTCCCGGCCGGAGGGTAGGGCTGACTCATGGCGCACACGATCGACCGCGACACCGTACAGGACCTACTGGCGAACCACCGGGCCCAGCTCGTCGAGGTGCTGCCCCTGGAGGAGTACGAGTGGGCGCACCTCCCGGGCGCGGCGCACCTGCCGCTGAAGGGACTCGACGAGGAGTCGGCCACGTGGCTGGACGCATCGCGACCGGTGATCGTCTACTGCCACGACCGGATGTGCGACATGAGCCCGCGCGCCGCCCGCCGCCTCGAACGGATCGGCTTCGACCGGGTCCTCGACTACGCCGAGGGCAAGATGGACTGGATCTCCGCCGGGCTGCCCTTCGAGGGGCACGCCGTCCTGGTCGCGCAGGCCGTTCGCCGCGACCCGGTGATCGCCTACCTCGACGACCGGGCCGACGAGGTCGCCGAACGGATCATCGACGACCCGGCCGGGCTCGCCGTGGTGGTCGACCGGGACCGCGTCGTCCAGGGCGTCATCGGCCCCGACGAGCTGAAGGGCGTGCCCCCTGGCGCGACCGCGGAGCACGCCATGCGCTTCGGCGTCACCACGGTACGGCTCAGCGAGGACATGGAGCCCCTGGTCAGGCGGATGGACAGGGCCAAGATCCATCAGATGGTCGTGACCCTGCCCGACGGCAGGCTGGTCGGCCTGTTCGTCCTGGACGCCGTGAGATCCCCCGAATCCGAACCCGACCAGGGATAGCCAGTGATCAGCTCGCCTGGAGCACCATCCGGGCGATCCGTTCGACGGTGGTGAAGTCACCCGCCGAGACGCGGTTCTTCATCACGCCGACGCTGGTCCCTGTGGCGGTGTCCGCGAAGGCCGCGGTCCCGCCGCTGCCGGCCATCCCGAACAGAGTGGGCGCGTCGAACGCCTCGGTCAGCCCGATCGAGAACCCCAGCCCCCAGGTGGCCGGGGCACCGGTGACCTCGTCCATGCCCGTCACCGCCGCCGAGGACAGCTCGCGCAGCCGGTCAGGGGAGACCAGCGTCCCGCCCAGCAACGCGTCGTACATGCGGGCCACCGCGCGGGCCGTCATCGTCGCGCCCGCCGGGATGTCGGAGCTCAGCACGTCGGCGCGGTTACTGAACGCGGCATCGGGAAGCGCCGCCATCGGAGCCGCCGTGTACCCGTCGACCACCCGGAAGAACGGGATCTCGGCCAGCATCTCGGCGGGAAGCTCCATGGCGGGCCCGGCGTCCTCGATCCTGGCCAACCGGCCGAGCTCGTCCCGCGGCACACCGAAGAACAGCTCACCGGCCACGCCGAGCGGGCCCGCCACGTCCTCGCGGAGCACCTGCGAGATCGTCCTGCCGGTCACCCGGCGTACGACCTCGCCGAGGACGTAGCCGTACGTCTGGGGGTGGTACCCGAACCGGGTGCCCGGCTCCCACCACGGCACGGCGGCGGCGATCGCGGCGCACATCGCGTCCCAGTCGCACAGGTCCTCCGGAGTGGTGCCGACCGGCACTCCCGGCACGCCGGTCGCGTGCGTCAGCGCGTGCCGTACGGTCGCCTTCTCCTTGCCGTGGGCGCCGAACTCCGGCCACACGTCCGCGATGGGCGTGTCGTAGTCGAGGACCCCACGCTCGGCGAGCACGTGGACGACGGTCGCGGTCACCCCCTTCCCCGTCGAGGTGGCGTAGACCGGGGTGCCGGATGTGAAGGCGCGGCCCGTCTCCGGGTCGGCGACGCCCGCCACGGCGTCGACCAGGAGCAGGCCGCGCCGGTAGACGGCGACCTGCACCCCACGCTCGACGCCTGACTCGACGAGCTCGTCGATGACGGCCTGCACGTCCCGCTGAAGATCGGTCATGGTGGTTTCCTCTCTCGATGACTCCCTCATGAGACGAGGGGAGCGCGAAAAAGGAATCGGTCGCGCCTCAGAGCGAGGCCGGAAGGCCGAACCGTGCGGCCATCTCACCCCCGTACGTCGTGATCTGGGTCACCAGACCGCCCTCGACCCGCAGGACACCCAGCCAGGAAGGCGAAAAGACGGATTCGCCGGGCTTGCGGAGATACGCGGCGGCGGCGGGCTGCCGGTTCGCCCAGGCAGGGAGAAGCCGCCAGTCGCCCCACGCCTCCGGGCCCACCATCGCGGGCGTCCACGACGCCAGGAACGCCTCCCGTCCCAGGATCCAGATCGGCGCGGGCGGCATCGTCTGCCACACGTCGGCCCGGAGCACCGTCGCGAGCACGGACGGATCGGCCTGCTCGACCGCCTCGATGTAACGCTGCAGGACCGCGCGCTCCTCGCTGGTGGGCTCGGTGGAGGCGCCCCACTCCAGCCGCCGCTCCGGCAGGTGCTCCTTGACCGTCGGCCTGGCCCGCTGCAGCGCGCTCTTCACCGCCGCGACGGTCAGGTCCAGCGACTCGGCGGTCTCCTGCGCCGACCAGCCGAGCACATCGCGCAGGATCAGTACGGCGCGCTGCCGGGGCGGCAGATGCTGGATCGCGACCAGGAAGGCGAGCTCGATCGTCTCGCGGTCGATCACCACGTCGGCCGTGTCCAGCAGCACATCAGGGTACGGCTGGAGCCACGGCACCGCGTCCGAGGCCGGCACGTCGAGCCCGGGATCGGACACGACCGGCGCCGAACGCGGCTGCGGCTGCCGGGGATGCGCCCTGAGGTGGTCCAGGCAGGTGTTGGTGGCGATCCGGTACAGCCAGGCGCGCAGGCCGGATTCGTCCCGCAGGGTGTCCCGTCCGCGCCAGGCCCGCAGGAACGTCTCCTGCACCAGATCCTCGGCCTCGTCGAAGGAGCCGAGCATCCGATAGCAGTGCACGTGCAGCGCACGCCGATGCTCGTCGATCCGCGTGCCGAACCCGTCCACGGCCATCCCTCGATCCGTTCCCACCCGCACAACGATCCCCCGAGTCAACCAGGTTCGTACGGTTCGCGCGGGATGCGGCGGAGATCGGGCGGTGGCGGAGATCGGGCGGTGGCGGGCGGCGCGCGGCGGGCCTCCGGCACGATCATCGGGGCCGGCGGCTCGCCGGCCCACCGCGCTGCTGATCAGTCGAGGCAGAACTCGTTGCCCTCGGGGTCGGCCATGATGATGTGACCGGCGCCGAGTGGGGGAGCGGGCTCGTAGCGCCGGAGCCGGGTGGCGCCGTGGGAGACGAGCCGCTCGGCCTCCGCCTCCATGGCCGCCATCCGCGCGTCGCCCACGAGGCCGGGGGCGGCCCGCACATCGAGGTGCACGCGGTTCTTGGCCTGCTTGCCCTCCGGCACCCGCTGGAAGAACAGCCGCGGCCCGAAGCCCTCGGGGTCGACCACCGCCGAGGCGTCGTTGCGGCTCTCGGGCGGCACGCCCATCGCCTCCAGGGCCTGCTCCCACGACTCGAACCCCTCGGGCGGGTCCTGCAGCCGGTAGCCGAGGGCCTCGGCCCAGAACGCCGCCAACCCGGCCGGGTCGGCGCAGTCAAAGGTGATCTGCACGTCGCGGGCCATCTCAGCTCGCCTCCCGCCGGGTCTGCGGGTGGGTGTGCGGGTGGGTGTGCGGGTGGAGGTCGCGGAGCACGGGGCTCCAGGTCTGGTCGGTCATGGTGTCCACCCTGCCGCATATAGCGGACAGGATCGTTCCGCGATCTGTGGAACGATGAGCGCGTGACAGTCGAGGCGACGACCGAGCGGGTGCTGCGGTTACTGGCGCTGCTGCAGCACCGGCCGTCCTGGACCGCCGCCGAACTCGCCGCCGAACTGGGGGTCACCGACCGCTCGGTGCGCCGCGACGTGGAGCGGCTGCGCGCGCTCGGCTACCCCGTGCACGCGACGGCGGGCGTCGGCGGCGGCTACCAGCTCGGCGCGGGCACCCGGCTGCCGCCGCTGCTCCTCGACGACGAGGAGGCGATCGCGACGGCGGTGTCCCTGCGGCTGGCGTCGGGGGGCACGGTCGCCGGGGCGGGCGAGGCGGCATTGCGGGCGCTCGCGAAGCTCGACCAGGTGATGCCGCCCCGGCTGCGCGCCGAGGTGCGGGCGGTGTACGGCGCCACCGAGACCCTGCTCGGCCCCGGAGTCGAGATCGACGCGGAGCTGCTGGTGACACTCGCGCGGGCCTGTCGCGACGCCGTACGGGTGCGGTTCCGGTACGCCGGCCGCGACGGCGGGGAGCGCGAGCGCACGGTCGAGCCGGTACGGATGGTCGCCACCGGCCGCCGCTGGTACCTGATGGCCTGGGACGTCGACCGCGACGACTGGCGCACCTTCCGGCTGGACCGGATGCGCGAGGTGGCGGCGACGACCTGGCGCTTCCGGGCGAGGGAGCATCCGGACCCGGTCGCCTACGTGCAGCGGTCCGTGACCGAGGCGCCGTACCGGTATCTCGCCCGGGTGCGGGTGCACGCCCGGCCCGATCGGGTGCGGGAGCTGGTGCCGCCCCAGGTGGGGCGCGTCGAGGATGATCGCGACGGGTGGTGTGTGCTCGTCGTCGGCGGGGAGGACCTGGACCGGATCGCCGTGCACGTGGCCCGGCTGGGCTTTGAGGCTGAGGTGCTGGAGCCTCCGGAGTTGCGGGAGGCCGCCGCCCTGCTCGCCCGCCGCCTCGCGGCGATGGCCGGGACCGGCTGACGGACCCGGTCAGTCCGTGCTCGACACCGTGCCGGCGGGTCGAGCGTCCGCTGCGGGTACGGCGGTAGCGGGGCAGGTGCTCCAGGACCGGGGCTGCCGGAAGCGGCCCACGCGGCTCGAGTGGGCGGGTCAGCCGAGCTTGAGCAGCAGTTCGGTGAGCTCGGCCGGCATGGTGATCATGCAGTCGTGGCCCGTCTCCAGTTCCCACACCTGTGCCGGGCTGCCGTTGGGCTGTATCGCTGGGACGGGCCGCCGCTCGATGCCCTCCGGTACGCCGACGACGCAGTGAATGTGCGTCCGCGGAATCATGCGCACGGCCGGGTTGTCCAGCCGGACCGGTTGCCGGAGGCAGAGCACCGGCTGATCCGACAACATCGTCCGCAGCCACGCCACGTCCGCCGGGTCGGTGACCCCGAACAGGCCCAGGGGCGGCGGCGACTCGGGCATCGGCGGGATCCGCCAGCCGACCTCGGACTCCGCGGCGCGGTCGATGAGGGCCTGGGTCACGGGATGCACATCGACCGCGCTCTCGCCGTCCTCCGGGACCATCGCGTCGAGATAGACCAGATGGGCGATCCGATCCGGGATCCGGTTGGCGGCGGACGAGATGACCAGCCCGGCGTAGCTGTGGCCCACCAGGATCACGTCGGTGAGGTCCTCCTCGTCGATCAGCCTGACGATGTCGTCGACGTGCGTGTCCAGCCCTACCTCGGGGCCGAGCAGATGCGCCTTGTCGCCGGAGCCGGTCAGCGACGGCGCGACCACCCGATGCCCGGCCGATGCCAGCAACGGGACCACCCGCTCCCAGCATTGCCCGCTGTGCCAGGCCCCGTGTACGAGCAAAAATGTTGACATGGTGTCGCTCCTTGTTCGCGGAAGGGACCACCAGCCGATTTCGCCGGCGTTCGTCCCGGAAGTGAGGTTTCCGCTCACCCGCTGACAGAGCCAGAGCCCCCGCGATCCTGGGTGTGACAGGACCAGGCACGCACGAAAGTGCGCGAATTACAGTGGGGACATGAGGGACGAATCCAACCTTCTGGGCGATTACGTACGCGCCCGCCGGGAGCTCGTCACTCCTGAACAGGCCGGCATCCCCTCCGTGGGCGTACGGCGCGTGCCGGGCCTGCGCCGGGAGGAGGTCGCGATGCTCGCCGGCATCAGCGCCGACTACTACCTGCGCCTGGAACAGGGCCGCGACCGCAACCCCTCCGCGCAGGTCCTCGAGTCCCTCGCCCGCGTGCTGCTGCTCGACGACGACGCGACGGCCTACCTGCTACGCCTCGGGGCGGGAAAACCCCGGCGGCGACGGCGACCCCGGAAGGAAACCGTCCCTCCTGGCGTCGCCAAGCTCGTCGTCGCGCTCCCGCTCCCCGCGTACGTGGAGGGCCGCTATTTCGATGTCCTCGCCGCCAATGCGCTGGCGACCGCTCTGTCGCCGCGACTCGTGGCGGGGGGCAACCGCCTGCGGGACGTGTTCCTCGACCCCGCCGAGCAGGCCCTCTACCCGGACTGGGAGGACGCCGCGCAGGGCATGGTCGCCGGTTTCCGTGAGTCCGTCGGCACCGACACGGACGACCCCCGATTCATCGAACTCGTCGGCGAACTCTCCCTCGCCAGCCCTCGCTTCAGCAGGCTCTGGGCCCGCCACGACGTGAACACATGCGAAGGCACACCCAAGCACATCGACCACCCCCAGGTCGGTGGCCTCTGGCTGAACCGGGAGAGATTGGGCGTCAGCGGCGCGACAGGTCAGACGCTCGTCGTCCTCCACCCGGACCCCGGCACCGACAGTGCCGACAAGCTGGCGCTCCTCGATCTCTGTCACCTGGGCGGGGCCGGCCCGCTGACGAATGGCCAACAAACGACCAAAAGGCCAGGTCCCTGATCGTGGGAACTGGCCTCTGAACTGATGCTTCGTGGTGGGGCTACCAGGACTTGAACCTGGGACCTCTTCCTTATCAGGGAAGCGCTCTAACCGACTGAGCTATAGCCCCTTGCACGCGCCACGAACGTTACCGCATCCGCTGGGCGGAGGCGAATTCCGTTGCTCGAACGAGGAAAAGCTTACCGTGTTTCGAAGGCTGCTCGCGCCTCCGGTCAGTACGGCCACCGCCGGGGCGGCGGCCGTACCGCGGGCTATTCGGCCTCGCTGAAGGTGACCTCGATGCCACCGACCAGCGAAGACGACAGGTTGTAGATGACGGCGCCCAGGGTGGACAGCGCGGTGATGAGGACGACGTTGACCGCACCGAGCAGGGCCGTGTAGCCGAGGATGCGGACGGGGTCGAACCAGGCGTCGATGCTCTGGGCGAGATCACTCGTCGCCTTACCGCCGTCACCGGACGTCAACTGGGTGACGGCGTCGGTGATGGTGTCGAAGACGCCGAGCGCCGAGAGCACGCCGTACAGCACGGCCACGGCGACGAACAGCACCACGAAGCAGACCAGCGACAGGACGAAGCTGAACTTCATCGCCGACCACGGCTCCACCCGGCGCAGCACCAGGTGGGCCTTGCGCGGGGCGCGGATGCCGGGCTTGTCCGGAGCCGGGTCGGTCCGCACGACCGGCTCGGAGCCGCCGGCCGCGGTGGCCGCACCGGCTCCCGGCTTCGGCGGGGCGCCCATGGAAGGCCGGGGGTAGGCGGCGGTCGGCCCGGGGCCGGCCACCTGCCTACCTGAGGAGGAGTTACCGGGGCCGTTGACGCCGGGGCCGCCCGGTCCCGGATTGCCACCGGGACGCTGCGGGCCGCCGGCAGGGGTGCCGCCGGGCTTACCGACGGGGTTACCGCCGCCGGGATTGCCGCCGGGACGCGGAGCGCCGTCACCGGACGGCTTCCACGACGCGTCCGGCCCAGCGGGCCGGACGCGGACGGTGTCCCCGGATTTGTTGTCCTTGCCGGGAGGTGTCACATCATCAGCATCGCGCGCCACCCCAGCGACGCTACCGCTTTCGCCGACCCGCTCGGTCACCTGATCCCGCATCGGAGAAGATGCGGGACGGGCGCCTCCCGGCTTCTTCTTGGGCGCGCCGGCCGCGTTCCCGCCGCTGGAGTTGCTCATGCCTCGTCTCCTGCCCCGTTTTCCTCGGTCTCCAACGACTCGGCATTCCGAGCAAGGGCCACGACGCTGTCGCCTTCGGCGAGGTTCATCAGGCGCACACCCATGGTCTGCCGGCCGGACTGCTTGATCTCACCGGCACTGGTCCGGATCACCCCACCGGCAGAGGTGATCGCGAAAACCTCATCCTCAGGACGAACCATGACGGCTCCGACCAGCTTGCCACGAGCGCTGACGATTTTCGCCGTAAGCACGCCCTTGCCGCCACGGCCCTGAACCGGATATTGACTCGCTGGCGTGCGCTTTGCATAGCCGCCCTCGGTCGCGACCAGCACGTCGTCGCCGTCGCCGATGACGTTCATCGCGAGGAGTTCGTCACCGTCGAGGAACCGCATGCCGATCACACCGCTGGTGGCGCGGCCCATCGGGCGGAGCGCCTCGTCGGAGGCGGTGAACCGGATCGACTGCGCGTCCTTGGAGACGAGGAGCAGGTCGTCGTCCTCGGAGACGAGCCGGGCCGCGATCACCTCGTCGTCGTCGCGCAGGTTGATCGCGATGAGACCACCGGAGCGCGGCGAGTCGTACTCGGAGAGCCGGGTCTTCTTCACCAGACCGCTGCGCGTGGCCAGCACCAGGTACGGCGCCACGTCGTAGTCACGGAGGTCGAGGATCTCCATGACGTGCTCGTCGGGCTGCATGGCGAGCAGGTTCGCCAGGTGCTGCCCGCGCGCGTCCCGGCCCGAGTCCGGCAGCTCGTACGCCTTGACCCGGTAGACCCGCCCCTTGTTGGTGAAGGCGAGCAGCCAGTGGTGCGTGGTGGTCACGAAGAAGTGCTCGACGATGTCGTCCTGGCGCAGCTGCGCGCCCCTGACGCCCTTGCCGCCGCGCTTCTGCGCGCGGTAGAGGTCCATGTTGGTGCGCTTCGCGTACCCGCCACGGGTGATCGTGACGACCATGTCCTCTTCGGCGATCAGGTCCTCGATCGACATGTCGCCCTCGTAGGCGATGATCTCGGTCTTCCGCTCGTCGCCGAACTTGGCCACGATCTCACCGAGCTCCTCGGAGACGATGGACCGCTGCCGCTCGGGCGAGGCGAGGATGCTCTGGTAGTCGGCGATCTGCGCCATCAGGCCGTCGTACTCGTCCTGGATCTGCTGCCGTTCGAGAGCGGCCAGCTTGCGCAGCTGCATGTCGAGGATGGCCTGCGCCTGGACCTGGTCGATCTCCAGCAGCGTCATCAGGCCGCCCTGGGCCTCGGCCGCCGACGGGGACCGCCGGATGAGGGCGATGACCTCGTCCATCCGGTCGAGCGCCCGGAGCAGACCGCGCAGGATGTGCGCCCGCTCCTCGGCCTTGCGCAGCAGGAACCTGGTCCGCCGGACGACGACCTCGATCTGGTGCTCGACGTAGTACTTGACGAACTGGTCGAGCCGCAGCGTGCGCGGCACCCCGTCCACCAGGGCGATCATGTTCGCCCCGAACGTGGTCTGCAGCTGGGTGTGCTTGTACAGGTTGTTCAGCACGACCTTGGCCACGGCGTCGCGCTTGAGCACGATCACCAGCCGCTGGCCGGTACGCGAGGAGGTCTCGTCGCGTACGTCGGCGATGCCGGTGATCCGGCCGTCCTTGACCAGCTCCGCGATGGTGAGGGCGAGGTTGTCGGGGTTCACCTGGTACGGCAGGGCCGTCACGACCAGGCACTGCCGGCCCTTGGCGTCCTCCTCGACCTCCACGATCGCCCGCATGGTGATCGAGCCGCGACCCGTGCGGTAGGCGTCGTCGATGCCCCTGCGGCCGACGATCAGCGCGCCGGTCGGGAAGTCGGGCCCCTTCACCCGGGCGATGAGCGCCTCGAGCAGCTCCTCCTCGCTCGCCTCGGGGTTCTCCAGGCACCACTTCACCCCTGCGGCGACCTCACGGAGGTTGTGCATCGGGATGTTCGTCGCCATGCCGACCGCGATGCCGGCGGCACCGTTGACCAGCAGGTTCGGGAACCGCGACGGCAGGACGACCGGCTCCTGCGAGCGCCCGTCGTAGTTGGGCTGGAAGTCGACGGTGTCCTTGTCGATGTCCCGGAGCATCTCCATGGCGATCGGCGCGAGGCGGCACTCGGTGTACCGCATCGCGGCGGCCGGGTCGTTGCCCGGCGAGCCGAAGTTGCCCTGGCCGTCGACCAGCGGGTAACGCAGCGACCAGGGCTGCGCCAGCCGCACGACGGTGTCGTAGATCGACGTGTCGCCGTGCGGGTGGTAGGAGCCCATGACGTCACCGACGACGCGGGAGCACTTGAAATATCCGCGGTCGGGCCGGTAGCCGCCGTCGAACATGGCGTACAGGACACGGCGGTGCACCGGCTTCAGTCCGTCACGCACATCGGGCAGGGCACGCGACACGATGACCGACATCGCGTAGTCCATGTAGCTGCGCTGCATCTCGGACTGGATGTCGACCGGTTCGATGCGGTCGGCGGGCGGTCCAGGCGGAGTGTTCACTTCCGTCACGAAAAGTCAGTCCTTACACGTCGAGGAAGCGGACGTCACGGGCGTTGCGGATGATGAAGTTCCTGCGGGCTTCCACGTCCTCGCCCATCAGTACGGTGAACAGCTCGTCCGCCTGCGCGGCGTCGTCGAGCGTCACCTGGAGGAGGATCCGGGAGTGCGGGTTCATGGTGGTGTCCCACAGCTGCGCGGCGTTCATCTCGCCGAGACCCTTGAAGCGCTGGACGCCGTCGTGCATACGCGGGTCGCGCTTGCCGCGCGCGATGCCGTCCTCGATGATCGCGTCGCGCTCCCGGTCGGAGAACGCGTACGACGCGTCCTCGCCCTTGCGGTCCCACTTGATCTTGTAGAGCGGAGGCTGGGAGAGATAGACGTGCCCTGCCTCGATCAGCGGCCGCATGAAGCGGAACAGCAACGTCAGCAGCAGGGTGGTGATGTGCTGGCCGTCGACGTCGGCGTCGGCCATCAGGATGAGCTTGTGGTAGCGGAGCTTGGTGATGTCGAACTCGTCGTGCACACCGGTGCCGAGCGCGGTGATCATCGCCTGGACCTCGTTGTTCTTGAGGACCCTGTCGATGCGTGCCTTCTCGACGTTGAGGATCTTGCCGCGGAGGGGCAGGATCGCCTGGAACTTCGGATCCCGTCCGCCCTTGGCGGAGCCGCCGGCCGAGTCACCCTCGACGATGTAGAGCTCGCACTTCTCCGGCTCGGACCACTGGCAGTCGGCCAGCTTGCCCGGCAGGCCGCTCCCGCTCTCCAGCAGCGACTTGCGCCGCGTGAGGTCACGGGCCTGGCGCGCGGCGATGCGCGCGCGTGAGGCCTGGAGCGACTTGCCGATGATGTCCTTGGCCTCGCCGGGGTTGCGCTCGAACCAGTCGCGCAGGTGGTCGTTGCATGCCTTCTGCACGAACGACTTGGCCTCGGTGTTGCCGAGCTTGGTCTTGGTCTGGCCCTCGAACTGCGGGTCGGCGAGCTTCACCGAGATGATCGCGGTGAGTCCCTCACGGATGTCGTCACCGGTGAGGTTGTCGTCCTTGCCCTCCTTGAGGAACTTCTGCTCGCGCGCGTAGCGGTTGACGATGCTGGTCAGCGCCGCGCGAAAGCCCTCCTCGTGGGTGCCGCCCTCGGCCGTATTGATCGTGTTGGCGAAGGTGTAGACCGACTCGGAATAGGACGCGTTCCACTGCATGGCGATCTCGACCGAGATGCCGTCGCCGTGCTCCTCGAAGTCGATGACGGAGCCGTGGATGGGCTCCTTCTTCTTGTTGAGGTGGCCGACGAAGTCGGACAGCCCGCCCTCGTAGTGGTAGGTCGCGACGACCGGCTCGCCGTCGATGTGGTCCGGCCGCTCGTCCCTGATGGTGATCGTCAGGCCCTTGTTGAGGAAGGCCATCTCCTGGAACCGGCGCGAGAGCGTCTCGAAGTTCCAGGTGGTCGTCTCGAAGATCTCGTCGTCGGCCCAGAACGTGATCGTGGTTCCGGTGCTGTCGGTCGGCTCGCCCTTGTGCAGCGGGGCGGTCGGCTTGGACTGCTCGTATGTCTGGGTCCAGTAGTAGCCGTCCGTGCGGATCTCCACGTCGAGCCGCGTGGACAGCGCGTTCACCACGGACACGCCGACGCCGTGCAGACCGCCGGAGACGGCGTACGACTGGCTGTCGAACTTGCCACCGGCGTGCAGCGTGGTGAGGACGAGCTCGACCGCGGGCCGCTTTTCCACAGGGTGTTCACCGACGGGGATGCCACGGCCGTTGTCGACGACCCTGACCCCGTTGTCCGCGAGGAGCGTCACCTCAATGGTGTCGCAGTACCCCGCCAGGGCCTCGTCGACCGAGTTGTCCACAACCTCGTAGACCAGGTGGTGGAGACCGCGCTCGCCCGTCGAGCCGATGTACATGCCGGGGCGCTTGCGGACCGCTTCCAGACCTTCGAGAACGGTGATAGAGCTAGCGTCGTAGGACAAGTGCGAAATCCTCCTGCCGAGGACACGTGGCGAGCGAGACCCCTGCTGGCTGCCCCTGCCGTGCCCGTCACCGTCGTGAGTAAGCCCCGTGCGATCACCCAGAGGAAACCGGCCTCGAACCGGGGTGACGCGCAAGCGGACCGTGTCCTTGAGTCCGCGTCCATTCTACTGCTCTCGGAGCACTTATGTGGCAATGACGGCCGCTGTGACGCCTCCTGGCGCGACGATCATGTTTTCAGGCACCCCCCCTTTGGGAAGGGGGTCAACCGCTCAGGCGCAATTATGGAGCCTAGCCGTAGGTGTCGCCGGGCCCTTGGCCGCCGCGGACGCGCAACCCGCCCTGCCGGGGGCCCGCACCCGGGCCGCGCACCCTGACCCGCTTGACCGTGCCGTCGCCGAGCTCCTCGTTCAGCCGCCTGACCAGCGTAGCCGCGAGCAGGCGCACCTGCGTGGCCCACGCGGTGGAGTCCGCCGCCACGAACACCTCGCCGTCCTCGAAGGACTCGGGCTTCGTGTGCGCGGCCAGATCCGGCCCCACGATCTCGCGCCAGCGCCCGAACACCCCGCCGACCGCGACCGGCTGCTCCCATCCCCGGTCGGCGAGGAGATCCCTGATGGCCTTTCCGAAAAGTTGTGGATCGCCGGCGTCCCGCCGCTGCCCGGAGGACCTGCGCCGCGGCTCGGTCCGCGGCAGCTGCCCCCGCCTGGCCGCGTCCGCCTTCGCCTGGGCCAGCTTCTCTCTGGCGAGAGCGGCCCCCTTGGCCGCCGCGCCCTGGGGAGACTGACCGCCCACGGGCTCATCGGACACGGGACACGCTCCCTTCCGTGACGTCGAACCGCGCGCCGGCCAGCTCGGCGGGAACGTCGCCCGGCACCGCCGCCGTGATCAGGACCTGCTCGGCCGAGCCGACGACCTCGGCCAGCCGGGTCCGCCGGTGGGTGTCCAGTTCGGCGAAGACGTCGTCGAGGATCAGCACGGGATCGCCGCCGTCCGCGCGGAGCAGGTCGTAGGCGGCCAGTCGCAGCGCCAGCGCGAACGACCACGACTCGCCGTGGCTCGCGTATCCGCGCGCGGGCAGCTCGCCCAGTGCCAGCTGCAGGTCGTCGCGGTGCGGCCCGACCAAGGTGACGCCGCGTTCGAGCTCCCCCTGCCGTGCCTCGGCGAGGCTCGCGCGCAGTGCCTCTTCCAGAACATCACGAGATGTTCCACAGCCTGTGGACAACGTCGCGCTCGTCCGGTACTCCAGGTCCGCCGGGGCCGAGGTCGGCGCGAGCGTCGCGTACGCCTTGGCGGCCAGCGGCCGAAGCGCCTCGACCAGGTCCAGGCGGGCGGCCAGCAACTCGGCGCCGTGCCGTACGAGATGGGTGTCCCAGACGTCGAGCGTGCTCAGGACGTCGCCCGCCCCCGCCGAGGCGAACCCCGACTCGTCGTCCTGCCTGCGCGCGCTGCGCCGCCGTCCCGGCTTGGTCGCGGCCGCCGTACGCAACAGGGTGTTGCGCTGTTTGAGCACGCGGTCGTAGTCGGCGCGGACCCCGGCGAAACGGGGGGCGCGGGCGACCAGCAGATCGTCGAGGAACCGGCGCCGCTCGGAGGGATCGCCCTTCACCAGAGCGAGATCCTCCGGCGCGAACAGGACGGTGCGCAACAGGCCGAGGGCGTCACGCGGCCGCGAGACCGGCGAACGGTTCACCCGCGCCCGGTTGGACCGGCCCGGGTTGATCTCCAGCTCGACCAGTGCGCGCCGGTCGTCCCTGGCGACCATCGCGCGGACGATCGCCCGGTCGGCGCCGTGCCGTACCAGCGGAGCGTCGGTGGCGACCCGGTGACTCGACTGCGTCGCGACGTACCCGATGGCCTCGACCAGGTTGGTCTTGCCGTGCCCGTTGGGACCGACGAACGCCGTCACTCCCGGGTCGAGGGCGAGCTCGGCCGACGGATAGGACCGGAAGTCGGTCAGGGACAGGTGGCACACACGCACCCCGAAAGGCTAGTCCCTGCCGGCACCCGTCCGGGGGGCGAAGAACCGCGCCCCCTTCAGGCCCGGACCGCGCCGGTTGTCCACAGGCTGTGGATCAGCGCTGGGTCTCCACGGGCGGGCTCACGTCGGCGCCGGGAGCGTCCGCGCCCTTGCCGGTCTGCCCCTCCTGGGCGGTGACCGCGTGCCCGCCGAACTGGTTGCGCAGCGCCGCGACCATCTTCATCGCGGGGGAGTCGGACTGCCTGGACGCGAACCGGGCGTACAGCGCGGCCGTGATGACCGGCAGCGGAACGGCGTGATCCACCGCGGCCTGGACGGTCCACCGGCCCTCTCCCGAGTCCTGGGCGTACCCCTTGAGGTCCGACAGGCCCGGGTCCTCGTCGAGCGCGCGGACCAGCAGGTCGAGCAGCCAGGAGCGGATGACGGTGCCCTGCCGCCAGCTCTTGAACGACCCGTGGACGTCCGTGACGATGTCGGCCGCCTCGAGCAGCTCCCAGCCCTCGGCGAAGGCCTGCATCATGCCGTACTCGATGCCGTTGTGGACCATCTTCGCGAAGTGCCCCGCGCCGACCTCGCCGGCGTGGACGAAGCCGTCCTCACCCTCGGGCTTGAGCGTCTCGAAGATCGGCATGAGCCGCGCGACGTCGTCGGACGTGCCGCCGACCATCAGGGCGTAGCCGTTCTCCAGCCCCCAGACGCCGCCGCTCACACCGACGTCGACGAAGCCGACCCCCTTGGCCGCGAGGTCGGCGCCGTGCTTCTGGTCGTCCACATAGTGTGAGTTGCCGCCGTCGATCACGATGTCGCCGGGGGAGAGCATCTCGCCCAGCAGCCGGACGGTGCTGTGGGTGGGCTCCCCGGCGGGCACCATGACCCAGACGGCACGGGGGGCGTCCAGCCGGTCGACGAGCTCCTTGAGGCTGCCGACGTCGCTGATCTGCGGATCGCGGTCGTAACCGACCACCTCATGACCGCCACGGCGAAGCCGCTCGGCCATGTTGCCGCCCATCTTGCCGAGTCCGATCATGCCGATCTGCATAGAGCTACCCCCTCAGGGTCGAACATCCACAGGGACGCCGTACCCGGACATACGACCTCCACGCCCGGGAGATCGTACGCCCCCGGATCAGCTCGACAGACGGATTGGCATGATCAGGTAGCGGTAGTCCGGGGTGGTGCCTTCGTCCACAGGCTTGCCACCGGTGAGGATGGCGGGCTTCGTCGACGTGGTGAACTGAAGACGGGCGACGTCGGAGTCGATCGCGCCGAGGCCCTCCAGCAGGAACTGGTGGTTGAACGCGATGTTGATCTCGTCACCGTCGAACTCGACCGGCAGGACCTCGACCGCCTGCGCCTCATCGCCGCTGCCCGCCTCGAGGACGACCTCGTCGCCGCGGAAGGCCAGCCGTACCGGCGTGTTGCGTTCGGCGACCAGGGCGACGCGCTTGACCGCCTCGACGAACGAGGCTGTGGACAAGTCGGCCCGCGCCGAGAACTCGGTGGGCAGCAGCGAGCGGTACTTCGGGAACTCGGGGTCGAGCAGCCGCGTGGTGGTCCGCCTGCCGGCGCTGGAGAACCCGATCATGCCCTCGCCCGTGCCTCCGACCGAGCTGAGCGCGATCTCGACCTCGGCACCGGTGGCGCCCAGCGCCTTGGCGGTGTCCGCGAGGGTACGGCCGGGCACCATCGCGATCGCCCGGAAGTCCGGCTGCTCGGGGTGCCACTTCAGCTCGCGTACGGCGAGGCGGTAGCGGTCGGTGGCGGCGAGCGTCACCGTGTCGCCCTCGATCTCCATGCGGACGCCGGTGAGCATCGGGAGGGTGTCGTCCTTGCCCGCGGCCACGGCGACCTGGCCGACGGCTCCGGCGAACACGTCACTGCCGATCCGCCCGGCCGCCGGGGGCATGGCGGGCAGCGAGGGGTAGTCCTCGACGGGCATCGTCAACAGGGTGAACCGCGCGCTGCCGCACGTGACGACCGCCTTGGCTCCCTCGACCACGAAATCCACAGGCTGTGCGGGAAGCGCTCGGGTGATCTCGGCGAGGAGCTTGCCGGAGACGAGGACCACACCGGCCTCACCGGTCTGCGGCTCGAGCGTCACCTCCGCCGAGACTTCGTAGTCGAAGCCCGAGAGCTTCAATTGCTGGTCGTCGGTGACCTCTAGGCGCATGCCCGCCAGCACCGGCACGGACGGCCGCGCCGGAAGGCTGCGTGCCGTCCACGCGACGGCCTCGGCGAGTGCGTCGCGGTCGATCCGGAACATCACGTGGATCAGCCTCCTGGGTATCGCTGCTTGTGCATTGTCGCAAGTCTTCACTCTCCCGCACCTTGGGGCCTCGAGAACCCTCTATGGCTCTTGAGTTCTTAGTAGAGAGAGCTAAACGTCATCGTCATAGGGGCGGTGGATACTGTGGAAATCAGACCCCTCCGCAGGTCAGAGCCCATTATTCATCCACTGCCGGGTGTGGAGGACCGGTGGATGAACGGGGCCCGCCTGGGGATGACCGTCCTTTTCCCACAGGACGTCCCCAGGAGAGGGGGTCTCTGTCCACTGGTTATCCACGAGGTTTCCACCGGTTATCCACGGGGTAAATGACCTCCTCAGGTGGACATCTTTCCACTACGCACAGGGCGTCCCCAAGGTATCCACGGGTCATCCCCAGGTTGTCCACACACTTGTCCCCAGCATGTGGGCGCGATTTTCCCCCTGGCGACGGGGTTATTCGAAGGAGTGGACGGGCGTCAGAGCACGCCGATCCACAGAGATATCCACAGCCTGTGTATCAAGCGTTGCGTGCGCGCTGCTTGATCCGCGTGGTCAGCTCGTTGACCTGGTTGTACATCGACCGGCGCTCGGCCATGAGGGACCTGATCTTGCGTTCGGCGTGCATGACGGTCGTGTGGTCGCGGCCGCCGAACTGCTGGCCGATCTTGGGTAGCGACAGGTCGGTGAGCTCGCGGGCGAGGTACATGGCGATCTGCCGGGCCGTCACGAGGGCGCGCGAGCGCGAGCTGCCGCAGACGTCGTCAAGAGAGACGCCGAAGTACTCGGCGGTCGTCGACATGATGAGCGAGATGGTGATCTCGGGCGTGGAGTCCTCGCTGATCAGGTCCTTGAGGACGATCTCGGTCAGCTTGATGTCCACAGACTGGCGGTTGAGGCTGGCGAACGCGGTCACCCGGATGAGCGCGCCCTCCAGCTCACGGATGTTGGTCGCGATCCGGCTGGCGATGTACTCCAGCACGTCGGGCGGGGCGGCCAGACCTTCCTGGATCGCCTTCTTGCGAAGGATCGCGATCCTCGTCTCCAGTTCGGGCGGCTGGACGTCAGTGATCAGTCCCCACTCGAAGCGGTTGCGCAGCCGGTCTTCCAGGGTGACCAGCTGCTTGGGAGCGCGGTCACTGGAGATGACGATCTGTTTGCTGGCGTTGTGGAGCGTGTTGAAGGTGTGGAAGAACTCCTCCTGCGTCTGCTCCTTGCCCTCAAGGAACTGGATGTCGTCCACAAGCAGGATGTCGACCGCGCGGTAACGGGCACGGAACCCGTCCGCTTTGTGGTCGCGGATGGAGTTGATGAAGTCGTTGGTGAACTCCTCGGAGCTCACGTATCGGACTCGCGCGCCGTCGTACAGGCTCTGCGCGTAATGGCCGATCGCGTGCAGCAGGTGGGTCTTGCCCAGCCCGGAGTCGCCGTAGATGAACAGCGGGTTGTACGCCTTGGCCGGCGCCTCGGCGACCGCGACCGCGGCGGCGTGGGCGAAACGGTTGCTCGCGCCGATGACGAAGGTCTCGAAGGTGTACTTCGCGTTCAGCCGCGCGGGCTCGCCGGACGTACGGCTGCCGCGGGTCTCCCACCTGTTCTGCGCGGGCTCGGGAACGGCCTGGTCCATCGGCTCAGGAGGCAGGACGGCGTCGTGCTGCGGGTGCGCCTGTGGATAGTCACTGGGCGGCGGTGGTGCGGCGGCCGGGCGAACCTGCGGTCCCGGCCCGGCCTGGGGAAAGGACGGCCCTGGGGAGAAGGTGTCGTGTGTGCGCGTGTCCCCCGTGCTCTCGCGGGGATCGACCATCACCGCGATGCGAACGGGACGGCCGAACTCCTGGGAAAGAGCGTGCGCGATGAGGGGGCGAAGCCGTACTTCGATGACTTCCTTGGCGAAATCGTTCGGGGCGGCGAGGAGGATGGTGTCGTTGATGAGCCCGGACGGCTCGGTCATCTGGAGGAACGCCCGCTGTTGTCCTGAAACGCCCTCATCGAGAAGGGTCCCCAGAGCGCGAGCCCACACCTCGTTGAGGTCGTCGGCCTCCATGGTCCGGCACTCCTCCCTTGCGCGGCCCCCGCATATTCGCCGCGATCCGTTTTTCCACGCCGGTCCCGGCCGGGGGCTCCCCGGCGGTACCAGCCCCCGATACGTGATCCACAGAGGATCCACACGTTATGCACAACCCACGCACAGGTCCCGGGCGCATCCACGTTCGATGGAGGAGGGTCCGGAGGGTTGACAGTAGTGGTGTGCGCGACCTGGGTTCAAGACGTTGTCCACAGCCTACTGGTAGCCATGGGCGCCTCGCGTGGGCGATGTCCGCACCAGGAGAAAAACCCCTTTCATAGGGGAGGGTCATAGGAGTGGGAGCGGCCCCTGATCACGGTCTGGTTTGACCTGTGGCACCATTGCCGCCTAACGTGTGGAGGTCGGCTGGTCACGCGACGGCTATTTCGCATGTCCACGCATCTGGCGAGCCGTATCCTTGGAATGTTGCGCGTCCGCGGCCTCTCTGCGGGCGTATCTGAAGCCTGGAGTCCACTCGTGAGCAAGCGTACTTACCAGCCGAACAACCGTCGCCGCGCGAAGACCCACGGCTTCCGGCTGCGCATGCGCACGCGTGCCGGCCGCGCCATCCTGGCCGCCCGTCGCCGCAAGGGCCGCGCCGAGCTGACCGTCTGACGAGCGAAGCCGTCATCGCCCGCCGTCCACGTGTCGGCGGGCGATAGTCGTAGTTCGAGGAAGTTCCGGTGCTGCCGTCCGCGTCCCGCATGCGACGCGGTGACGAGTTCGCCGACGCGATCCGGCGTGGACAACGCGCCGGTCGCCCCACCCTGGTCGCCCATATGAACGTGGGCGAAGGTGAGGGGCCGCCGTCGGTGGGTTTCGTCGTGAGCAAGGCCATCGGTGACGCTGTGACCAGAAACCGGGTGAAGCGCAGGCTCAGACACCTGATGCGGACCCGACTCGACCGGCTTCCGCGAGGTAGCCTGCTTGTGGTACGCGCCAACCCAGCTGCCGCGTCCGCGCGAAGCGAGCACCTGGCCGCCGAACTCGACATCGCGCTCGATCGTTTACTCCGGCGGTGGGGGTCCGCCCCGCGGACCCTGACGGATGGACGGTCATGACAGTCGAGCAGTCGAGCCCCGAGAGGCCGGCCACCCCCGGTGCGCGGCCCACACTGGCCGCCCGTGTGTTGCTTGGCCCGATCAGGTTCTACCGGGCGTTCATTAGCCCGGCACTCGGGCCGCGATGCCGGTTCGAACCGTCCTGCAGCGCCTATGGACTGGAGGCCATCGCCGTACACGGAGCGGTGCGCGGTTCGTGGCTGACCATCAGGCGTATCGGGCGTTGCCACCCGTTCCACCCCGGAGGTTTCGACCCGGTGCCCCCACCCCGAGTCCGGTCTCACGACACAACGCAAGGGAGCTAGCTCGGTGGAGCTGTCATTCCTCAACTGGCTGTATACGGCAGTGGCGTGGGTCATCACCCACATCCACGCGGGCTACAGCACCTTTCTCTCCCCTGACAGCGGGCTGACCTGGGCGCTGACCATCATCACGTTGACCGTGCTGATGCGTCTGCTGATCTTCCCTCTCTTCCTCAAGCAGATGCGCTCGTCGAGGAAGATGCAGGAGCTCGCTCCCAAGGTGCAGGAGCTGCGCAAGCGCTACAAGAACGACAAGCAGCGCATGAACCAGGAGGTCATGCGCGTCTACCAGGAAGCGGGCGCCAACCCCCTCGGTGGCTGTCTGCCGATCGTGGCGCAGTTCCCGATCTTCATCTCCATGTTCACCGTGCTCCGGGCGATCGCCGAGGATCAGGCCAAGTTCGGCATGACCCAGGAGCTGGTGGACAGTGCGCGTCACGCGCACGTCATCATGGCGCCGCTTCCCGCCACGTTCTTCACCAGCAGCGCGGACATCCAGGCGCTGGGCGCCGACCCGGTCATCACGAAGATCGTCCTGGCCTGCTTCGTGGCCATCAGCTCGCTCACCACCTTCCTCACGGTCCGCCAGAGCGTGACCCGGTCGATGCAGCAGATGCCCGACAACCCGATGGCGCAGCAGCAGAAGATCCTGATGTACATCTCGCCGCTGTTCGCCGTCTTCAGCCTCAACTTCCAGCTCGGTCTGATCCTCTACTGGGTCACCACGAACATCTGGACGCTCAGCCAGCAGCACTGGTTCTACAGCCGGCACCCCATGCCGGTCGTCGACGAGAAAGGCAACGTGACGACGCCGCCGCCGTCCAACGGAGTCTTCGGGAAGCTGCTCGGCAAGCAGAAGGTCAACACCCCGGCGGAGCCTGCCGCTCCGCCGGAGCCTAAGATCGTCCGTCAGCAGCCGTCCCGGCAGTCACGTAGCAAGCGGACCGGCAGCAAGAAGTCGTAGCAGAAGGAGAGACCGGACGTGACCGAAGCCGAGGAGAGCGTCAAGCCTGCTCCCGACATCGCCGCCCTGGAACAGGAAGGCGAGATCGCGGCCGACTACGTCGAGGGCCTGTTGGACATCGCCGACATTGACGGTGATATCGACATGGACGTCGAAGGCGACCGTGCGGTGGTGTCGGTCGTCGGCATCAAGGGAAGCGATCTCGTCGGCCCCGGAGGCGAGGTGCTGGAGGCGCTCCAGGAGCTCACCCGGCTCGCGGTGCACCGCCAGACGGGGGAGCGGTCCCGGCTCATGCTCGACGTCGGCGGCTATCGGGAGCGCCGCAGGGCCGAGCTGACGAAGATCGGCTCTGCCGCCGCCGACGATGTGAAGCGGAGCGGAGAGCCCAAGGCGCTGCAAGCGATGACGCCGTTCGAGCGGAAGATTGTGCACGACGCCGTCGCCGCGGCCGGTCTGCGTAGCGAGTCCGAGGGCGAGGAGCCCCGGCGTTTCGTCGTCGTACTTCCCGCGTAGTCGCGCTTTCGCATCGAAGGCCGCCGATCCTCCGAGGGTCGGCGGCCTTTTCCGTACCCGCGGGCGAAGCGAGCCTCGCGGGAGCGCGCGGGAATGCGTCGCAGGCTCGGCCGGAGCGGGGCGGCTACCCTTACCCCGAGAGCATCCATAGATGAGTGAGTGATGACGGAAAGCAACGAGCTGCCCGAAGCGCCCGCGGTGGCGCGCGAGGTGTTCACCAGTGAGGCGTTGGGCAGGGCCGAGGCGTTCGCGGAACTGCTCGCGGGCCCCGGAGTGGTACGCGGACTGATCGGGCCACGCGAGGTTCCCCGGATCTGGGACCGCCATCTTCTCAACTGTGCGGTCGTCGAGGAGGCCATCCCAGAGGGCACCCGACTGGTGGACATCGGTTCCGGTGCCGGGCTGCCCGGTCTGGTCCTGGCGATCGTCCGCCCCGACATCACGGTGACTTTGCTCGAACCGCTGTTGCGCCGGACCACGTTCCTGGAGGAGTGCGTGATGGTGCTGGAGTTGGGCAACGTCGAGGTGCTGCGCGGCAGGGCTGAGGAACTGGCGCGCAAGCGGCTGTTCGACGTCGCGACCGCGCGTGCGGTGGCTCCACTTGACCGTCTACTCGCATGGTCCATGCCGCTGCTTGAAGAGGGTGGCGAGCTTCTCGCCATGAAGGGAGAGCGCGCGGCGGAGGAACTTGAGGCCGCCGGGCCGCAACTCAAGGCGTACGGAGCGCGTACCGCCGAGCTTGTTACGGTGGGGCACGGTAAGGTCGAGCCGCCCACCACTCTCGTTCGCGTCGTCGCGGGCCGGACTCCCCAGCAGAGTGGAAAGGGCGCGCGGCACCGACGAAAGAGGTGAAGGTCTTGCCGGGTGCGGAAGCGGGCCTGGGTTGGCCGGAGAATCACATCGCCGTACCCTTGGAGATCGCGTCGGTAGGTCGGCCGTCCGGGGTCGGCTGGCCTTTTATCTCTGTTTCGCAGAGCGAAAGGGCGACGACCGTGTCCCAGACCCCCCTTATTTCCGGCGATTCGCCGCTGGTACGAGAGGCACTGAGCTCTGTGGTTTCACGTGAAACAGCCACGGCCGCTCCTGCGGCTGCGCCTTCGATTGGATACTCGACACGGAACGAAGGGGAGTGGCCCCGCCCCCCGAAGTGCCGCGTTATGACAGTGGCGAACCAGAAGGGCGGCGTCGGAAAGACCACGACCACCGTCAATCTGGCCGCGGCACTGTCGATGCACGGGCAGCGCGTTCTTGTGGTGGACCTTGACCCGCAGGGCAACGCCTCGACGGCGTTGGCGACGGAGCACCGGTCGGGTGTTCCGTCTGTTTATCAGGTCCTGGTGGACGATCTCCCGTTGGCGTCCATCGTGAAACCGGTTCCGGAGATGCCGAACCTGTACTGCGCGCCCGCGACGCTGGATCTCGCCGGCGCGGAGATCGAGCTGGTGCCGATGGTCGGGCGGGAGACCCGGCTGAAGCGCGCCTTGAACGCCTTCGACTCCATGGAGCTGGACTACATCCTGATCGACTGCCCGCCCTCGCTCGGCCTCCTCACGGTCAACGCGATGGCGGCGGCGCAGGAAGTGCTGATCCCCATCCAGTGTGAGTACTACGCGCTGGAGGGACTCACCCAGCTGTTGCAGAACGTCGAGCTGGTGCGGGTTCACCTGAACCAGGATCTGAACGTCTCGACGATCCTGCTGACGATGTACGACGGCCGGACCCGGCTCGCGTCGCAGGTGGCGGAAGAGGTGCGGTCACACTTCGGTGACACGGTGCTGAACGCGGTCATTCCGCGAAGCGTCCGTGTCTCCGAGGCGCCCAGCTACAGCCAGTCGGTCATGACGTACGACCCCGGATCGAGTGGTGCCCTGGCGTACAAGGAAGCCGCCCGCGAGATGGCCTACCGAGGCGCGGCGGTTGCGGAGGCGTAGCGGGTTGCGGGCACTTAACGAGCCCGTACAGCGGTAACCTCTCGTGGTGGAGTGCCCGGCGACTCTGGATCGCTGGGCACTGTCTTTCGTGCGGTGTTAAGGAGCAGCGTTGTCTCAGCAGCGTCGGGGACTGGGCAAGGGCCTTGGGGCACTGATTCCCACCGGGCCGATCGTCGAGCCGACGATCGCGACCGGTCCATCGGCGGAGCCTGCGGATTCCGGGTTGCGGCCTGTCGAGGGCGCATACTTCCAGGAGATCCCCCTTGAGGCGATCGTGCCCAACCCGCGCCAGCCGCGTGACGTGTTCGACGAGGATCGCCTGGACGAGCTGGCCGACTCCATCAAGGAGGTGGGCCTGCTCCAGCCGATCGTCGTACGCGCTCTCGGCGAGGGACGTTTCGAGCTCGTGATGGGGGAGCGGCGGTGGCGGGCGTCGAAGCTCGCGGGCTTGGAGCAGATCCCCGCGATCGTGCGCAGCACTCAGGACGACGAGATGCTTCGCGAGGCACTGATCGAGAACCTTCAGCGTGAGCAGCTGAACGCGCTGGAGGAAGGCGCCGCTTACCGGCAGCTACTCGATGACTTCGGGGCCACGCACGAGGTTCTGGCGAAGAAGATCGGTCGATCTCGCTCGCACATCACGAACACGCTCCGACTGCTGAACCTGGCCCCGAACGTCCAGCTGCGCCTGGCGGCCGGGACGATCAGCGCCGGGCACGCTCGGGCATTGTTGCCGCTGGAGGATCCCGCGGCACAGGAGCGCCTGGCGAGCCGGATCGTCGCGGAGGGACTCTCGGTTCGTACGGTGGAAGAGATCGTCGCTTTGGGCGAGGCCACGGCCGGCCCCGCTCCTCGTAAGCCTCGGGCGAAGAAGCCGACCGCGCCCGCACTGACGGAATTGGCGGAACGGCTCTCCGACCATTTCGATACCAAGGTGAAAGTGGACCTGGGGAGTCGGAAGGGTCGGATCGTCGTCGAGTTTTCCACGATCGATGATCTGGAGCGGATCATCGGCACCATGGCGCCGGACGCTGTATCCGTCATGGGCGACGGCGAGGAATAGCTCCGATCTTGTGACCCGTCGTGTTTCACGTGAAACACCGCGTGAAGATCGGCGTGAGGTTCGGCGGGGTCGGCGGGGGAATCGGCGGGGAAGACCGGTTGGGAAGGTTAGCCGGACAATCAGCGGCGAAGTCGGTGGCGAAGTCGGCTGCGCCTGCGGTTGAGGACTCGACAGGGCGGTCGGTTGGGGCGGCTAGTTAGGTTGGGTGCAGCGCGGGGACTGGCGCCCGTGGGCGCTGCACTGTGGGGCGAGTCGCGGTGGTTGGTGTCCGTAGGCACGGCGACGGGGGCTTGCTCCGGCCGGCCGTGATAGCGGGCCTCTGGTGATGCCGCTCTCGCGGCCATCGCGGGCGCGGTGGTTGCTGGCACGGTCTTACGCCGGCCTCCACAAACCCCCGCCTCCGCGCCGAACTTTCCCGCCGCACCTCCGCGCCAGCCCGTAATGCGCATGCGCGCTACCTCCATCCACTCCCGGCTCAAGCCTTATGAAGCCGTCCTCCTTCAACCATGCGATTTCTCCCGCTGCACTCACGTGCCGCCTTCGTCGTGCCGCCTTCGTCGTGCCGCCTTCGTCGTGCCGCCTTCGTCGTGCCGCCTTCGTCGTGCCGCCTTCGTCGTGCCGCCTTCGTCGTGCCGCCTTCGTCGTGCCGCCTTCGTCGTGCCGCCCCTCGCTGCGCTCTTTGTCGGGTCCCGATGTCAGTGACGCCGGCTTTCCATGGCGCGCGCTTTCTTACCGTTGATCTGGACTTGACTTGCTGGCCTTCCCGCTGGCGCCTGAGTCCGATGCCAGCCGCTGTTCACCGCCCCTGTATGCCGTGAGCGGTAGGCGCTCCCACACCAACGCGGTCGGTGAGGTCGTGGGCGATGCCGCCGGGCGCATGCTGGCCGCCGGGGTGTTTTCGCGTGGCGAGTTAGAGCCGGACACTCGGCTATTGGGGAATGAGGTGAAGGGCGGCGGCGTGGGCTCGGCGACCTATCGGGCTGGTCGATGTAGGGGCGGTGCCGGAGGAACCCGGGGGCGTGATGGGGCTGGCTCGTAACCGGCGGGACACGTTGGACGGTGGGGGAGGAAGACAGATGGGGGGCTACGTGGTGGGCTCACCGAGGCAGCGATGGAGGGGCCGAGGCGACTGGATTCCAGGTGGCGGCGCGCGGATTGTGGGTCCGTTTCACGTGAAACACGTGAGGGACCGGCCGTGGTGGCCGATCCCTCATGGTGGCAACGTGTGCGGTGGTCAGCCGCGGCGGGCGGCCAGTTCGAGGAGTCCCTTGCAGAGGGCGCCGAGATCCCGGCCGGCAGCCTCGGCCGCCATCGGCAGTAGTGAGGTCTCGGTCATGCCGGGAGCGACGTTCACCTCAAGGAAGTAGGGGCGACCGCTCTCGTCGACGATGAGGTCGGTACGGGAGACGTCCCTGAGGCCGAGTGCGGCGTGGGCGGTCACCGCCATCGCGGCGCATGCTTCGGTGTCCTCCGGCGACAGGCGAGCGGGAGCGAAGAACTCGGTGTGCCCCGCCGTGTAGCGTGCGGCGTAGTCGTAGACGCCTCCGTCGGGGACGATTTCGACCGGCGGCAGGGCGACCGGCCCGTCGCCGAGGTCCACGACGGAGACGGCCACCTCCACTCCGGCGATGTACTTCTCGATCAGCACGGTGTCGCCGTAGGCGAAGCAGCCCACCATCGCGGCGGGCAGTTCCGCGGCCGAGCGAACGATGGAGGCGCCCAGAGCGGAACCTCCGCGTGAGGGCTTCACGAAGAGCGGCAGCCCGAGCCGGTCCACGATGCGCGCCAGAACTGCCGTCGCGCCCAGATCGTGGAAGGTCTCCTTGGGGAGGGAGACCGAGTCGGGCGTGTTCAGCCCCCAGGATCGGACGACGGCCTTGGCCGTCGGCTTGTCGTAGGCGACCCGACAGGCGTCGGGAGTGGCACCGACGTACGGCACGCCGAGCAGTTCCAGCACGGAACGGATCGCTCCGTCCTCACCGGCTCCGCCGTGCAGCGTCACGAAGACGGCGTCCGGCGGGTCGGCGAGCACTGCGGGGACCAGCGTGGAGTCGGTGTCGCGGGTCTCGACGACCACCCCGGCCGCGCGAAGCACCTCGCTGACCCGGCGGCCGGAGCGGATGGAGACTTCTCGCTCATAGGAAAGGCCCCCCGCCAACACCAGCACATGCGCCAAGTCACTCATAGGGAGAGGGCCTTTCTCACTTCAGGATTCCGGTACGGCCAGCCCGAACAGGCTAGCCGTACCGGAATCTCAGGCGAGGTCCGGACCCGGCGTGTCGACTCCGGGGTGCTCCGGGGCGGAGCCGGTGCCGAAGGTGTCGCGGAGCTGCAGCTCCTGCTCGATCACGCCGGCCAGCCGGCGCACGCCCTCACGGATGCGGTCGGGCTCGGGATAGCAGTAGGACAGCCGCATGTGCTGCTTGCCGCCGCCGTCGGCGTAGAAGCCGGTCCCGGGAACGAACGCGACCCGCTCGGCCACCGCGCGCGGAAGGATCGCCTTGGAGTTGAGCCCCTCGGGGAGCGTCATCCAGACGAAGAACCCGCCGGCGGGGCGGGTCCATGAGCAACCGGCGGGCATCAGCACCTCGAGCGCGCCGAGAAGGGCGTTGCGCCGCTCGCGGTACAGCTCGCGGAACGATTTGATCTGCTCGCGCCACGGCTGGGTGGCGAGGTACTGCCCCACGGCGAGCTGGGTGAAGGTCGAATGGGACAGCACCGCCGACTCCATGGCGAGCACCAGCTTCTCGCGGACCGCGTGCGGGGCGAGCGCCCATCCCACCCGGAAGCCCGGAGCGAGGGTCTTGGAGAACGAGCCGAGATAGACCACGCCATCGGGATCGTCGGCCCGCAGCGCGCGCAGCGGCTCGCCGTCGAACCCGAGCAGCCCGTACGGATTGTCCTCGACGACCAGGACACCAGCCCGCTGGCAGATCTCCAGGACCTGCCTGCGGCGGACCTCGTTGAGGGTCACACCCGCGGGGTTCTGGAAGGTCGGGATGGTGTAGAGGAACTTGACGCGCTTGCCGGCGGTGTGCAGCGCGTAGATGGTCTGCGCCAGCGACTCGGGGATGAGTCCCTGGTCGTCCATCGCGACGTGCACGACCTTGGCCTGGTAGGCGCTGAAGGTGCCGAGCGCCCCGACGTAGGAGGGCCCTTCGGCGAGCACCACGTCGCCGGGATCGATGAAGATCCGGGTGATCAGGTCGAGAGCCTGCTGGGAGCCGACGGTGACGACGACGTCGTCCGCCCCGGCCTCGATCCCCTCCATGCGCATGACCTCGCAGATCTGCTCGCGCAGATCGGGGTCGCCCTGGCCGGAGCCGTACTGGAGTGCGACCGGGCCGCGTCGGGCGACCAGATCGGCGACCAGTTCGCCGACCACGTCGAGGGGGAGAGCCGTGACGTACGGCATGCCGCCGGCGAGCGAGACCACCTCGGGCCTCGACGCGACGGCGAAGAGAGCTCGGACCTCGGAGGCGACCATCCCGGTAGCTCGTGCGGCGTACCGATCGACATAGGCGTCAATTCGCGACCCGTGGGGCGCGGTCGTCCGACCGTGATCGAGCTCGTGCGTCACGGTCCACCTCCGTTCACATAGCCGAGAAACCAGACTACGGCAGTGTGGCTGCTCGATCGTCGCCGGGCCGCTTCCCGGTGACGCGTAGCGATCCCGGACCTGGTGGCCGCCTTCGACGCGCGGACGTACCGCAAGGGGCCGACAGTACGGGGACCAGGCCGGGTCGCTGAGTTACGATGCCAGCGGGAGACGCGGTGGTCGTGTGGTTTTCCGCACATGCGACGGTGTCTTCGGGGGCTCATGTACTCCTCTCGGGGATTGGGGCAACACGTGTCGCGTCGGCTGGCCAACGTCACTCTGGACAACCTCGACGATTTGCCGCGGCGATGCAGGCGCTGTGTCTTCTGGGAACTCGACCCCATGAGCGGTGAGCGTGCCGTGCAGGCCGGTGATCCCGGGCTGGAGAAGGAAGCGTGGATCTCCGCGACCCTCCTGGAGTGGGGGAGCTGCGGGAAGATCGCGTATGTGGACGGTGTGGCCGCGGGCTTCGTGCTGTACGCGCCGCCGCTCTACGTGCCGCGCTCGGTCGCCTTCCCGACGTCGCCGGTCAGTTCGGACGCCGTGCTGCTGATGACGGCGCACATCATCCCCGAGTTCTCGGGTGGCGGGCTCGGCCGGATGCTGGTGCAGGGCGTCGCCAAGGACCTCACCCGGCGCGGGGTCCGGGCCATCGAGGCGTTCGGCGATCTGAAGTGGGAGCAGCCGGGCTGTCTGGTCCCCGCCGAGTATCTGCTGTCCGTCGGGTTCAAGACGGTGCGCCCGCACCTCCGATTCCCGAGGCTCCGGCTGGAGTTGAAGACCGCCGTCTCCTGGCGCGAGGACGTCGAGGTGGCCCTGGAGAGGTTGCTCGGGTCGATGAGTCCGGAGCGGGCGCTTCGACCGGTCTGAGGCCGTCTCAGCGCCTTCGGGCGCCACCGACCTCGTTCCGCGAGAGACGTGACGCCTTCTCAGCGCGATCGAGGTGTCGATGCCCTCCGGTCGCTCGTGGACCCGACGGATGCCGGACCATGTGGAAGCCCCCTGCGCCGCGGACGGCGAGGGGGCTTCGGTGTGGGTGGGTGCCGCCGGAAGGCGGTGGTACGGCTCGCGCCGCAGGGGGCAGATCGTCAGATGATGCCCTCGAGCTCGCGAAGCAGCATCGCCTTCGGCTTGGCGCCGATGATCTGCTTCACGACCTCTCCACCCTTGTAGACGTTCAGCGTCGGGATCTGGAGTACGCCGTAGTCCCGAGGAGTGACGGGATTCTCGTCGATGTTGAGCTTGACGATGGCGAGCCGGTCCGCGTTCTCGGTCGCGATCTCCTCAAGGATCGGCGCGACCTGGCGGCACGGACCGCACCACTCCGCCCAGAAGTCGACGAGGACGGGCTTGTCGCTCTTGAGGACGTCGGCTTCGAAGGTGGCGTCGGTCACGCTCTTGATGGCGCCCAATGTATCTCTCCCCTTGCTCGGTGTGGAGGGTTCAACCGCGGAGCCGGGCCCCGCATTCCCAGGTCAGCTGTTGTGGTGGGCGAGCCAGCGCTCCGCGTCGATGGAGGCGGCGCAGCCCGTGCCGGCGGCGGTGATCGCCTGGCGGTAGGTGTGGTCCACGACGTCGCCCGCGGCGAAGACGCCGTCGATGTTGGTGCGGGTGCTCGGCGCCTCGACCTGGATGTACCCGTCGGCGTCCAGGTTCACCTGGCCCTTGACCAGCTCGGTGCGCGGGTCGTGGCCGATCGCGACGAACAGGCCGCCGACGGCGAGTTCGGTCTCCTCGCCGGTCTTGCGGTTGCGGATCAGCACACCGGTGATCTTGTTCTCGCCGAGGACGTCCACGACCTCGCTGTCCCAGATGAAGCGGATCTTCTCGTTGGCGAACGCCCGATCCTGCATGATCTTGCTGGCGCGCAGCTCGTCGCGGCGGTGCACGACGGTCACCGACGAGGCGAACCGGGTGAGGAAGATGGCCTCCTCCATCGCGGTGTCTCCGCCGCCGACCACGACGATGTCCTGGCCGCGGAAGAAGAAGCCGTCACAGGTGGCGCACCAGGAGACGCCGTGGCCGGACAGGCGCTTCTCGTTCTCCAGGCCCAGCTCCCGGTAGCCCGATCCGGTCGCGAGGATGACGGACTTCGCGTAGAAGGTGCCGGTGTGGGTCTTGACGACCTTGGGGGTGGCGTTCAGGTCGACTTCGATCACGTCGTCGGCGACCAGCTCGGCCCCGAACCGCTCGGCCTGCTTGCGCATGTTGTCCATGAGATCGGGTCCCATGATGCCGTCGGGGAATCCGGGGAAGTTCTCCACGTCGGTGGTGTTCATGAGGGCGCCGCCCGCGGTCACCGACCCCTCGAACACCAGGGGGTTCAGTTCCGCGCGGGCCGAGTAGACGGCCGCCGTGTAGCCGGCGGGCCCCGACCCGATGATGATCACGTTACGGACGTCGCTCAACGGTCTGCCTTTCGATCCGGGTAATGCCAGTCGCGTCAACAGATCCTAGGCGTCCGGGATTCCCGCCACCCGCCACCGCCGCTCCGGTTTCACCCCATCCACCCGAGAACGGGAACAGCCCCCCGCGTGGAAGCGAGGGGCTGTCCGGAAGTTGTCAGCACGGCGGTGCCGTACGCGTCAGTTCCAGGAGGCCAGGCTCTCGGGGCGCAGGCTCTTGCAGGAGGAGTCGACGACCACCACGCGGACCGCGTTGATGTTCTTGTCCTCCCAGAAGGCCATGATCGTGGCCTCGTTGCCGTTGTAGAGCGCCTTGTCGACCCCGATGGGCTTGCGGTCGAGCTGGTTGGAGAACCGCCTGACGCATTTGTCGAGCGACTCGTCGTCGGCGGTACCCGACGCCGGGCCGGCGCCGAAGTAGCCGAGCAGTGAGCCACTCAGCTCGCGGTTGGTGTAGTTGTATCCGCTCGCGGACACGGTGTAGGCCGTCGCCTTCAGCTCGCTCGCCGTCGGGTCGCTGCTCGGATCCGCCTGGCTCGCCACGTACGGCGTCGACCCGCCGCTCTGGGCGGACAGGACGGTGGTGGCCACCCCGGTGCCTCCGATGACGACTGCTGCCGCGGCGGCGGCCACGGCCGGCATCGCCCAGAGACGCCGCCGCTTCTTGGTGACGACGGGCACGATCGTGCCGTCGTCCGCGACGACGCCGAGAGTGGCCGCGGCGGGTACCGCGGGCGCGGTCTCCTCCTGCGGAGCCGTCTCCCAAGGGGCGTCCCGCATGATCCGGCCCCAGTCGGGGGTCTCCACGACGCGGAGCCCGCCGTCGCCGAGATCACGGGACGATTCGGCGGCCAGCGCGCGATCGATGCGCATGGCGACGCCCAACGGCATCGCCGGCACCGGGACCGCTGCCAGCACCTCTCGAACCGCCGCCAGGTCGGCAAGGCTCTCCCCGCAGGGATCGCAGATCGCGAGATGCTCGCGGACCCGCCGGGCCGTGGCGTCGTCGAGGAGACCTTCGGCCAGTTCGGCCAGGATCTCCAGGTCGTAGTGCGTATCACCCGTCACGAAGTTCTGCTCCCTTCGCGGATGAGACGCGAGTTCTGTCCGATCGGTTCCGCAAATGCGAAAGAATGGGGGCAAGTTTGGCGCGTCCGCGTGCGCATCGACTCTTCACCGTCCCAGCGGGGACGCCGAGCACACCTGCCGCGTCCTCCACCGAATAGCCCATCATGTCGACCAGGACCAGGGCCGCCCGCTGGTCCGCGGGCAGCACCTTGAGCGCGGCGGAGACGTCCATCGAGACCTCGCGCTCGCCGGCCTGGTCGGGCATCGGCGTGTCACGCTCGGCGGCCTCGATCAGCTCGTCGTCGGCCACGGGCCGTACCGACTTGCGGCGCATCCTGTCGAGACAGGCGTTCACCACGATGCGGTGCAGCCAGGTCGTGACCGCGGCCTCGCCGCGGAAGCTCTCCGCCTTGCGATAGGCGGAGACGAACGCGTCCTGTACGGCGTCGGCCGCCTCGTCGGGGTCGCCGAGGGTCCGCAGGGCGACGGCCCACATGCGGTCTCGATGGCGCTTGACGATCTCGCTGAACGCGTGGGGATCGCCGCCGATATGGCGGCTCAGAAGGTCGGCATCGCTCACCGCCGACCGGGCGGCGTGCTCAGCCGGAGGGAAGTTCTCAGGTGGGGGATTCACAAGGCCTGCTATGCCGATCCAGGGGAATGCACTATTACGTCATAGATGGTGCCACGATACCTACCCTCATGTGGCGGAAGCCGGGTGAACCAGATCAAAACGTACTGACCGGTCACCGGCTTGCCGGGCGTGAGGGTCACCGTGCCGGAGGCGTCCTTGCTCTCGGCCACGGTCTTCAGCACGCTGAGATCGGCGGCGTTCCCGACCTTGAGCTGGACCGACGCGCCGGGGGTGTTGGCCAGCGAGACGACGACGTCGGAGATCTGGACCGGGCCGTTCATGTCGAGGATGAGCCCGACGCCCTCCTTCAACCGGCCGAACTCCGCGCTGTTGTAGTTCGTCGTGTGCCACTCGGTCGACGGCTTGTTGTCGATGGCGTACGGCGCGAACTGGGGGTTCTCCTCGAGATCGTCGCCGAGGGGGTCGAACCCCGCGGCGCTGACCGGCTTGATGGCCACCGGCTTGGGGATGGCCGTCGGCGACGGAGACGTCGTGGGAGTGGCGACCGGGTTGTTGCCCAGGCTCCTGCCCACCGTCCAGGCGCCGATCCCCACCGCGAGCATGATCATGAGCACCAGCACGGTGACCAGGGCCCGGCTGAGCGTTCCCGACGACGGGCGATGCGGCGGCGTGGGGTTCGGCAGCGTGGGCGGCAGGGGCGGCCGCGAAGCCATCGTGTCCGGACCCTCTGAGTGCAGCACCGCGGGAGGAACCGCGGACACCGGAACCGGGGAGGGCCGGGGCACCTCGGACAACGCGTCCGAGACCTCGGACGGGGTCGTCAGCGGCGTCAGCCCGCGCCTGCTCTCAGGCAGGAGCGTCCGGCAGGTGATGGTGTCCAGATAGCCCGGCACGCCCGCGGTGACCTGGCGCGGGGTGCACAGCCTGCCGTCGTCCGTGGGCGCGGAGGGAAGCCCGGTGTCCTCGTCACTCGGCCAGTGACCGGTCAGCGCGGCGTACAGCAAGCGGCCGAGGCCCTCGGCGTCGTCTTTCGCGGGGTCGTCGCTGGACAGGCCGACGATCGCGGCGTCCACTGCGCAGCCGAGCAGCTTGACCGTGCCGCTGGAGGTCCACACCAGGCGGGCGGGAGTGAGCTGCAGATGGGTCAGCCCGGCCTCGTGCGCGTGCGTCAGCGCCTCGGCGGCCTCGGCCACCAGGGCGGCGCCGCGCTCGGGCTCCAGCCCCCCGGTCGAGATCAGGTCGGCGAGCGAGTCGCCGCTCACCCACTCGCTGACGACGTACGCGGTGCCGTCCTCGTCGGCGGCGTCGAACACCTGGGTCAGACGGGGGTCGGTGAGACGGCTCGCCGCGCGGGCGGCGGTCACGACCTCCTCGACCCGGTCGAACTCGGGGGAGAAGGTGTGCACCGCGACCGGGCGGGCGAGGATCTCGTCGATGGCCTTCCAGAGCGTCACGCCATTGGACTCGCTGACCCGGTCCTCAAGGCGGAACCGGTCGGCCAGACGAGACCCCGGTTCTACCGTGGACATACTCATCAGGCCGCCTTACCCCGCAGCCGACCGGCACGCATCAGACGATGCCGGGTGGATCCGCCCACGCCTTCTCGCTTCCGCTCGCCGGTCGAACTCCTGGCGCACCATGCTAGTGCCGTGCCGGTCCTGCCCGCCTTCCCGTTGGGAGACGCCTCGAACGGGCAGGCGGACACTAGCGCCTTACCCGCCCCGCCACCAGTCCAATGATGGAGCTGACTTCCGGTATCCGCATCTTGTGCGCCGTGGCGAGGTAAAGCACCACGCCGAACCCGCCTCCGGCGGCCAGCATGATCGCCGAGGTGAGCGCGGTGATGTCGGCGAACTGCCGGGTGAGCCACAGCGCGAGCAACGCGATCAGCGCCGCCGGGATCGCCGCGGTGTACATCTGGGAGAGCCCCGAGAACACGTCCCGGCCGCCGAGCCCGCCGACCTTCCGGCTGGCCAGCGTCCAGGCGACACCGCTACCCAGAACATAGGCGATCATGAAGGAGAACGCCAGGCCGATCACGATGTAGCGCGGCGGGAGCATGAAGTACGCGACGAGGCTCAGGGCGGCGTTGATCAGGACGTTCACGCCGCCGAGGATCGTGGGGGTCCGGGTGTCCCCGAAGCTGTAGAACACCCGCAGCAGCAGCTGGAAGATCGAGAACGGCACCAGGGCCAGACCGAAGACCTGCAGCACGTTGCCGATGTAGAGGGCGTTGCCCCCCGTCATCCGGCCCCAGGAGAAGATCAGCGTCGTCACCGCCGGGCCCAGCACCATGAGCAGCATCCCGGCCGGCACGATCACCGACGAGATGAGCCGCACCGCCGAGCCGAACTCCTCCCGCGCCGAGCCGAACTCGCCGTCGGCCACGTACCGGCTCATCCGCGGCAGCATCGCCGTGATCACCGACACCGCGATGATCCCGTACGGGAGCTGGAAGAGCTGGAAGGCGTAGGCGTAGGCGCTGTTGCCCATGCCCGGCGCCTGCTCGCCGGCGCCGGTGGCGAGCTTGGTCGTCACCAGGAAGCCGAGCTGGGTGATGCCCACGTAGACGAACGTCCAGCTCGCCGTCTTCGCGGCCTCTCCGAGCCCGGTGTCACGAAGCCCGAAGCGCGGCCGGAACCGGAACCCGGCCCGGTGCAGGGCGATGATGAGGATGATCGCCTGGGCCACGATGCCCGCCGTGGTCCCGAGGCCGAGCAGGACCAGGTCACGGTCGGTCACCTCCTCGATGTTCGCCGAGGCGCCGCCGATGACGATGTACGCGATGCCGACCCCGATGACGACGATGTTGTTCAGCACCGGCGCCCACATCGGGGCGGCGAACCTGTCGCGGGTGTTGAGGATCGCGCCCGCCAGCGCGCCGATCCCGAAGAAGGCGATCTGCGGGAGGATCAGCATGGCCAGCGTGGTGGCGATCTCGACCTTCCGCGGCGTCCAGTTGTCCGCCGTGTACAGCTGCATGATCGGTCCGGCCAGCAGCACGCCGAGTACGGCGATCACGGAGAGAATGAGGATCGCCAGCGTCATCAGCCGCTGCTCGAACGCCTTGCCCGCGTCGGCGTCCCGCTTCTGCGCCCGCACGATCATGGGCACGATCACGCTGCTCAGCACGCCGCCGATGAGCAGGTCGAACAGGATGTACGGGATCTGGTAGGCCGCGTTGTAGGCGTCACCCAGCGCCCACGTGCCGATGGCCGCGGCGATCACCGCGGTCCGCAGGAAGCCGGTGAGCCGGGACGCCATCGTCCCGGCCATCATGACCGCGCTCGCGCGCAACATCCGACTCATGCCTGCCCCTCGCCTGACGGCTCGGGTCGGCATGCGCCGAAAGCACTGCGCTTATTGATTCGCTCGCTTCGCTCGCTCATGCCTGCCCCTCGCCTGACGGCTCGGGCCGGGATGTGCGGAAAGCTCTGTGATTGTTGGTTCGCTCGCTCATGCCTGCCCCTCGCCGTGTTCGGCGGGTACGGTGCTCTGCTCGCGGGCCGCCCCGGGCGTACCGGGAGGCGGTGACTTGCCGGACCGGCGCCGCAGGATGCGCATGACCACGGCGGCCAGCATGATCGCGAGCGCGGCGCCGACGATGACCAGCGCGATGCCCGTGTAGCCGGTGGCGCGGACGGTCACGTGGACCTCCTTGCCGTACGGCTTGCCGTCGGCGGTCAGGAGCTGCACGGCGATCGTGCTCTCTCCGCCGTTGCCGTGTACGGTCACGGGGACGTTCACCAACTGGCTGCGGTTCTTGAAGATGTCGAGCCGCTCGGTCTCGTAGACCCCTCCCGGCGCGTCGATCCCCAGCCGTGACCTGTCGTCGGACGTCACTCTGATCTTGATCGCGACGCTGTCGGGCAGCGAGTTGTCCACGCTGACCGGCACCTGGCCGTTGGTGCCCGCGAGCGCCCGGGGCGTGTCGATGACCGACACCAGGGCGACCCGCTGCTCGATGGACGCGCGCACCTGCTTGACGAAGCCGCCCGCCCGCTTCGCGTCGCCACGCCAGGAGGCGGAGGCGAGCCGGAGGATGGCGTCACCGAACAGCTTCTGCTGCTCGGCGGTCACCGTCTCGGCGATCTCCGCCTGGCGGCTGAGCTTCTTCACACCGCCCAGATAGGAGCGGGTCAGCTCGGCCGCGCGATCCTGGTCGCTGTACACCAGGTCGGAGCGCGGCACCTGCACCTTGCCGGGCCGTACCGAGTTCAGCGTGGTCAGCTGCAGCCAGGGAGCCGACGACGCCGCCTTGATCAACCCGGACACGAACTCGGGATCGGGGTTCCACAGGCGCGTGGACGGCGCGGCGATCACCGTCCTGGACTGCTGCTGCGGCTGGACGGCCTGCCCGGTCGCCCCCGCCTGCTGCGAGAGCCCGGCCTGTCCCGCCGGCTGCGGCTGCTCGAACGCGATCATCGCGGTCTCGGCGAGGAAACGCTGCCGCGCGAGCAGGGCGGCCCCGGGGACGGACGTGTCCGCGTCGAGGGCCGCGCTGAGCGTGGGGTCGGTGAGCAGCGCGGTGAGCGACCCGGAGACCGTGTCGACGGTCGTCGCCGCGTCCGGCGTCGTGGCGATCTGCGGATCCGGTGGCAGGGTCGCCCCGGACATCAGGACCGTGCGTACCCCCGCCGTCGCCAGCTCGTCGAGGCCGTCGCGATCCAGCGCGCCGCCGACCGGCCACGTCGTCGAGGTCGGGATCTCGCGGCCGAGGACGTCCCCGGCGACCTCCGCGCCCTTCTTGACCGCATCCTGGGTGGGCGCGTCCAGTCCGGCGTGCACCAGCGCCGTCACGTCCGGATCCGCGTACGGCGTGGCCACCACGGGCCTGCTCGTGAGCGCGGCGCGCAGGCCGTCGAGCCAGCGGCGGGCGGCGGGGTCGGCGGCCTTCTTCGCGCCGCCGCTCGCCGTCTTGACGGTGTACTCCCCGGTGGCCGTACGACGGGCGTCGTCGAGCAGCGCGGGATCGACGAACCAGGTGACGGTGCGCCCGCTCTTCTGCACCAGGTCGAGCAGGGAGGCGAGGCGGCCCGTGGAGACCGACGCGCGCAGGTCGTCGTCCATGAAGTCGTCGTCGCTCGCCCGGTGCGGACGGTCCACGATCGGCATCGCCATGGCGAGTTTCACCTTGGGCACCGGCTGCTCGGGCGGCACGTACGTCAGGAACGTGCGCTCGATCTCGATCGACTGCAGGCTGACGCCGTCCTGGACCTCGATGGCGAGGGGGTAGACGCCCTGGCGCGTCATGCCGATATCGCGCGGGGCCACGGTGAACTCGAAGCGCAGTTTCCCGGCCCCGTCGAGCGGCGTGGCCTGGACCTTCGTGCTGTAGGAGGGAGTGGGGTACTCCTGGCCGGTCGCGAAGCTCGCCATCTCCGCCCGCGACCGGAACGGTTGTCCCCAATGGATGCGGACCCGTACGGAGGCCGACGGTGTGCCCGTGACCACACCGGAGATCGTTATTGGGCTGGCCTGGTCCCGTAGCACTCCGGAGCTGATCTGCTCGATCACCAGCGGATCGACCGCCGTCGCCTTGGTCGTCACGGCACTCGTCGCCGCCGTGCCCGCGACAGCCGTACCGGCCATGCCCGTCGGAGCGAGCAGGGCGGTCAGCAGGATCAGCGGAGCGGCCTTACGGATCACGTGCGGGCCAGGTGTGAGGATCGGCGCACGCCCAGAATGGTATGGCCTAAGCCGTCCTCATTGGGCTTGCCAGGGTCGTCAAACCGCGTGGCCGGGGCACTGTCAGGTCCGCGGGCTTGCCCGCCACCAGCGAGAAGAGGCGCGCGGCACGGATTCGCAGTGCCGTGCGTCGTTCGCCCGTGGCGGTGTAGACGGACTCCTCAGGATGGGGGCCGTCGGCGAGTCGCTGGTCGACGAGGACCGCCAGGCCGTCGGGGAGCAGCAGCGGGCAGACGAGCCCGGCGGCGTAGTCGGTCACCGAATTCACCACGAAGGCCGACGCCGTGGAAACACGGTCGGCGCCGAGTATGGCCGCCACCGCGGACGGCGCGGGGACCGTCCCGGCCGCGCCGACCACGGCCACGGGCTCGGCCACGCCGCGCGTCACGGCCTCGAACACCGTGACGCAGACGCACCGGGAGGCCGGGGCGTCGAGGACCTCCGGCAACTCGTCGGCGCATGTCAAGGGACGCGGAAGACGTACGATCTCATGGTGGATCTGGTGGGCGAGGAGCCAGCGGTGAATGGCGAGAGCGTCCTTCATCTCAATGCTCCTTGCCTCGTCCCAGAGCCCCCGGCCCACCCGTAGAACGTGATCGCAGCGTGTCGGGGGAAACCTGTTCCGTGACCGAAGGACGTACCCAGCCTTGTCCGTTTCAAATCTGAGCGACTTTCAGAAACGCGCCGTGGACGACCTGTTCCGGCGGATCGCTCCGGTCGCCGACGAGGTCGGCGCGATGTTCGCCGCGCGCGGCCACGAGTTGGCCCTCGTCGGCGGATCGGTCCGCGACGTCTTCCTCAGCCGGATCGGGAACGACCTGGACCTGACCACGGACGCCAGGCCCGAGCAGGTGCTGGAGATCGTCAAGGACTGGGCGGACGCCATCTGGACGATCGGGATCGACTTCGGCACCGTGGGCGTGCGTAAGGGCGGCTGGTTGCTGGAGATCACCACCTACCGCGACGAGTCGTACGACCGCGCCTCCCGGAAACCCGACGTGGCGTACGGCGACACGCTGGACGGCGACCTCGCCCGCAGGGACTTCGCGGTCAACGCGATGGCGGTGCGCCTGCCGGGCCACGAGTTCGTCGATCCGCACGGCGGGCTCTCCGACCTGACGGCCAAGGTGCTGCGGACCCCGGGCACGCCGGAGCAGTCCTTCGACGACGACCCGCTGCGGATGCTGCGCGCGGCGCGGTTCGCCTCCCAGCTCGGGTTCACCGTCGATCCGAAGGCCGTCGAGGCGATGACGGCGATGGCCGGGCGCATCGAGATCGTCTCGGCCGAGCGGATCCGCGACGAGCTGGACAAGCTCGTCTGCGGCGCGCACCCCCGTGAGGGCCTGTCGCTGCTCGTGGAGACCGGGCTGGCCGCGCACGTTCTGCCCGAGCTGCCGAAGCTGCGCCTGGAGATCGACGAGCACCATCGGCACAAGGACGTCTACGAGCACACGCTGATCGTCCTTGAGCAGGCGATCGGGCTGGAGGATCCCGGGCCCGACCGCGTCCTGCGCTGGGCCGCGCTGCTGCACGACGTGGGCAAGCCCAAGACCCGCAGGAACGAGTCCGCGGGGCGGGTGTCCTTCCACCACCACGAGGTCGTCGGCGCCCAGATGGCCAAGAAGCGGCTGGCGGAGCTGAGGTTCCCCAAGGACGTCGTCGCCGACGTCTCCCGGCTGGTGGAGCTGCACCTGCGCTTCCACGGGTACGGCTCGGGCGAGTGGACCGACAGCGCCGTGCGGCGTTACGTGCGCGACGCCGGACATCTGCTCGACCGCCTGCACAAGCTCACCAGGGCCGACTGCACGACCCGCAACAAGCGCAAGGCCGCCGCGCTGTCACGGACGTACGACCAGCTCGAGGAGCGCATCGCCCGGCTCGCCGACGAGGAGGAGCTCGCCAAGATGCGTCCCGAGCTCGACGGGAACGAGATCCAGGAGATCCTCGGCGTCTCCCCGGGACCGGTCGTCGGCCTTGCGTACAAGCACATGCTGGAAGTGCGGATGGATCTGGGCGTGATCGGCAAGGACGCGGCCCGCGAGGAGCTGCTCACCTGGGCCAGGGCGCAGAACGTCCTGCCCTGACCCGGCGCGCGGTCACCCTCTGCGGTGCATGGCCTGGACGGCGACGAGATCCCGCGTCCGGACCGGGAGCACGCGTGGCAGCCCTACGCGGCGGTGCCGCCGCGCGTCCCGGTCCACGCGGTGCGCCGGACCGAGGGCGTACGCATGCACGCCGGAGGACATCGGCAGGATCACCGGAGCCATGGTCGCGGCCTCAGACGTTCTTTGACGCTCCGACCGTCGCGGCGCCGCCCGACGGGACGAGCAGGCGGTACCCCACCGCCCCCAGCGCGTACACACCCGCGATGACGCCGAGGGCGGTGTACGACTTGCCGTTCGGCGGGAGCATCGTCGCCGCGATCATCGCGCCGAGCACGGTCGTGCCGTTGAAGAGCATGTCGTAGATCGAGAACACCCGGCCGAGATAGATGTCGTCGATGTCCCGCTGCACGACCGTGTCGGCGCAGATCTTGACGCTCTGGCCGCCCACGCCGAGCACGAACCCGGCGACGAGGAAGCCCCACTGATGGAACGGCAGGCAGAGCACCAGCTCCAGAACTCCGCAGCCCGCCAGCATGGCCGGGATCCAGTTCTCGATGCCGAACCGCTCGGCGCCCCACGGCGTGATCAGCGCGGCGACGAAGAACCCCACGCCCGAAGTCGCCACCACCAGGGTGATGCCCTTGAGCGCCACCTCGGCGTCCGTCGTGAAGTAGTACCGGTACAGCATGACCACCAGCGCGATGGACATGCCGTACATCAGGCGGTGGGTGGCCATGGCGCCGAGCGCGGCCGCCGCCGAGCGGCGGGAGAGGATGTGGCGCGCGCCGTTCACGAGCCCGGCCAGGACGTCCCGGATCACCTCGCTCGCGCGCGGCCGGTCCGGGTCGTACGGCGGACCGAGCAGTTCGCGCGGCATCGTGCGCGCGATCAGCGCGCTGAACCCGAAGGCCAGACCCGAGACGACGAGCAGGGCGACGGTGCCGTCGGTGTGCGGGCCGAGCGCGAAGCGGAGCAGGAGCCCGACGCCCGCGCCGACGAACGTCAGCACGGTGCCCGAGGTCGGCGTCACCGAGTTGGCGATCATGAGCCGGTCGGACGGCACGACATGGGGGAGCGACGCTCCGAGCGCGGTGAGGAAGAAGCGGTTGACGCCGAGCACGGCGAGCGCCGCGGTGTAGAAGACGACCTCAGAGGCCCCGCCGGCCAGCAGGGCCGCGGTCAGGACCAGCAGCGTGCCCCGGACGACGGGCGCGACGACCAGGATCTGCCGGCGTGACCAGCGGTCGATGAACACCCCGACGAACGGCCCGAGCACGCTGTACGGCAGGAACAGTACGGCCATGCCGGCCGCGATCGCCGTCGCGGTGGCCTGCTTCTCCGGGCTGAAGAAGGCGAAGCCGGCGACGGCGGCCTGGAAGATTCCGTCGGAGAACTGCGACACCAGGCGGGTTCCGAAGAGCCGCCTGAAATCCCGCCCCCGCAGGACCACACGCAGATCTGAGACGTATGACACGTGCGACAGCCTACGCGGGGCCGTCGGACCGGCGTATCAGGAAGATCCCTGACCCGCCCCTGAAGATATTCATGGTTCGTGAGGATTCCCGGGACAAACCCCGTAACCTCGGTCGTGTGACCAATGACGAACATGTCGTGCTGGTCGACGGCGAGGGAAACCCCATCGGCACGGCCCCGAAGGCCGAGGTGCACGGCACCGACACGCCGTTGCATCTGGCGTTCTCCAGCTACGTCTTCGACCGCGAGGGGCGGCTGCTGCTCTCCCAGCGGGCCGGGCACAAGCTGACCTGGCCGGCGCAGTGGACGAACAGCTGCTGCGGGCATCCGCTGCCGGGTGAGGCCCTTCCCACGGCGGTGATCAGGCGGCTGCGGTACGAACTCGGGCTCGCCGTCGAGAGCGTGGATCTCCTGCTGCCCCGGTTCGCGTACCGGGCGGTCATGGACAACGGGACCGTCGAGAACGAGCTGTGCCCGGTCTACCGGGTGATCGTCTCGGAGGAGGCGGTGCCCAACCCCGAAGAGGTCGACGCGGTCCGCTGGATGCCGTGGAAGCAGTTCGCCGACATGGTGCTGAGCGGCGAGATGGACATCTCGCCCTGGGCGCGGGAGCAGGTGCCGCAGCTCGTGGCGCTCGGGCCCGACCCGCTCACCTGGCCCGTGGGCGATCCGGCGGAGCTGCCCGCCGCGGTCCGCTGACCGGAGGCCGACCGCGACAGGGCCAGAACACGACGAGCACATGATCTGACGACGACGCCCCGGCTCGAACACGAGCCGGGGCGTCCGTCGATTCCGGGCCCCTCGGAGGGGAGGGGCGTCAGCGCTCGAGCTGGCCGCGGATGAACTTCTCCACGGCCTCACGCGCGACGTCGTCGGAGTACTGCTCCGGCGGGGACTTCATGAAGTACGACGAGGGTGACAGCAGCGGGCCGCCGATGCCCCGGTCAAGCGCGATCTTGGCGGCGCGGACCGCGTCGATGATGATGCCCGCGGAGTTGGGGGAGTCCCAGACCTCCAGCTTGTACTCGAGGTTGAGCGGCGTGTCGCCGAACGACCTGCCCTCCAGGCGGACGTAGGCCCACTTGCGGTCGTCGAGCCACGGCACGTGGTCGGACGGGCCGATGTGGACGTCGGCCTTGGCCATCTCGTGCGGGATCTGTGAGGTGACCGACTGCGTCTTGGAGATCTTCTTGGACTGGAGCCGCTTGCGCTCCAGCATGTTCATGAAGTCCATGTTGCCGCCGAAGTTGAGCTGGTACGTGCGCAGCAGCTCGACACCGCGGTCCTCGAACAGCTTGGCCATCACCCGGTGCGTGATGGTGGCGCCCACCTGGGACTTGATGTCGTCGCCGACGATCGGCACGCCGGCCTCGGTGAACTTGGCCGCCCACTCGGGGTCGGACGCGATGAACACCGGCAGCGCGTTGACGAACGCCACCTTGGCGTCGATCGCGCACTGGGCGTAGAACCGGTCGGCCTCCTCGGACCCGACGGGCAGGTAGGACACCAGGACGTCGACCTCGGCGTCCTTGAGTGCCCGCACGACGTCGACCGGCTGCTCGTCGGACTCCTCGATGATCTCGCGGTAGTACTCACCGAGACCGTCGAAGGTGTGTCCACGCTGCACGGTGACGCCCAGGGGCGGCACGTCGCAGATCTTGATCGTGTTGTTCTCGGAGGCCACGATCGCCTCCGAAAGGTCGCGACCGACCTTCTTGGCGTCCACGTCGAAAGCGGCGACGAACTCGACGTCGCCGACGTGGTAGTCGCCGAACTTCACGTGCATCAGGCCCGGCACTCGGCTGGCCGGGTCGGCGTCCTTGTAGTAGTGGACGCCCTGCACCAGTGACGCGGCACAGTTCCCCACACCCACGATGGCTACGCGCACCGAACCCATCGCACTCGCTCCTTTACTCATCTGTCCCGGGCTCTTGGGCCCCGGTGGTCGTGTCCTGTACGGCAGACGGTCGTTCTGTGGTCGTGCTCGGGTCCTCGCGTGCCGCGGTGCCCCGCCGTTCTGAGTCGATCAGCTCGTTCAGCCACCGCACCTCGCGCTCGACCGATTCGAGCCCGTGGCGCTGCAGCTCCAGCGTGTAGCTGTCGAGCCGTTCCCTCGTCCGGGAGAGAGCCGTACGGACGCTGTCCAGACGCTCTTCCAGGCGGCTGCGGCGGCCTTCGAGGATGCGTAGGCGTACCTCCGCCTCCGTGTGACGGAAGAAGGCGAAGTGGATGCCGAAGCTCTCGTCCTCCCAGGCGGACGGTCCGGCCTGGGTGAGCAGCTCGTGCAGCCGTTCTTTGCCTTCGGCGGTCAGCTTGTACACGATCTTCGACCTGCGGCCGATGACGGTGTCCGCCGGCGGCTCCTCTTCGGTGATGAGACCGTCGTTGAGCAGCGCCCTGAGGCAGGGATACAGCGAGCCGTAGGAGAACGCGCGGAACATCCCGAGCAGGGTGTTGAGTCGTTTCCGCAGCTCGTACCCGTGCAGGGGGGTTTCGTGTAGCGAGCCAAGGACGGCGAGCTCCAGCATGCCACCACGTGGGCCGGTCACCGGAACACCCCCTTGTATCTCGCAGATGTATCGAAGCGATACATCCGCAGGATACGTCTGGCTGGCATACCGTGCAACGTGTCAAGCGCGGGGCACGATCCGGTAAAGAGCCGTAATCTGTGTCACATGCGGTCACACTGGACGGCCGGTTCCGCCGGTCGTACGGAACGGGCGGCGTTCTCGCCGATCCGTGGTGATCCTGTGCGCCCGCGCGCTACCCCGAACTGCGGGAGATATTCCGCTTTCCGGCGCCCCGGCCTCGATGTGACCAAGATCACGAACGTTCGGCGGGGGCGATCGGCGGCCAGGGTAAAAGCCACGTCAGACCTTCCTGAGGCCGCTCGGGAATGCGGAGAATCCAGCGTCTACGTGGTCGAGGTCTGCCATGGTTGGGGCTGGAACCACAGGCATGTCGCGTTCGTCATCGATACGGGCGACGACCCTCCGGTTCAGGGCGGTCCTCCCTTCGAGGAGATACGCTCACCTGCCCGTCGGCCGATGCCGGCGATTTTCCCTGATTGACTGGACGAGGACGCGTGACTTACAGCAACTATGGACCGGAGCCGACCGGCCGTCCCGAGGACTCCTCGGGCTCCGGTGGATCAGCCCGCCCTGGGCGCCGCCGTCGCGCGGACGAGGCGCCCGGTGACCAGTACGGCCGTGCTCCCCAGGGCCCTCCCGCTGGACGGCCCGGCGCCCCGCGCCGCAGCGAGGCCGCCTTCGAGGACACCCAGGGCATGCCGTCCGTGCAGCAGTCCCGGCCCGGACCGGATCCCCGCAGGAACGGTCCCGGTGGCCCGGGTGTGCCCGGGGGACAGGACCGGACCCAGAACCTGCCGCGGCCGAACGGCCCGGGTGGTCCCGGCGGCCCCGGTGGTCCGGGTGGTCCCGGTGGTCGTGGGCGACCTGACGGCCCCCCCGGTCAGGGAGGCCCCCAGCGCCCCGGCGGGCCCGGTGGCGACAGGACGCAGGCCATGGGCATGCCCTCCGGCGACCCGCGTCGCCGGATCAGCGGCGAGGAGACCCAGGCGATGCCCCCGGACGGCCGCCGTCGCAGGGGAGAACCGGGCTCCGGTGGCAGAGGTCCGGGTGGGCGGGGGCCCGACGGTCCCGGAGGTCGTGGCCCCGGAGGTCCGCGCGACTTCGATGACGACGACCGCAAGCCGCGCCGTACCGGCTGGAAGCGGTTCATCCCCAACTGGAAGATCGTCGTCGCCGCGTTCACCATCCTGGTGGCCGGCGTCTTCGGCATGATCGCCGTCGCGTACGCGAACACGCCGGTGCCGACCGGGAAGCAGGCGGAGGCCACGGCCCAGGGCAGCGTGATCTACTACCGCGACGGCAAGACCGCGATCGCCCGGGTGGGCCAGACGCGGGTGATCATCGACGACATCAAGAAGATCCCCCGGCATGTGCAGGACGCGGTGATCGCCGCGGAGAACCGCAGCTTCCGCGAAGACGCCGGCATCTCGTTCAGCGGTCTCATGCGGTCGGTCTGGATGACCGTCAGCGGTGAGCAGATCCAGGGCGCCTCCACGATCACCCAGCAGATGGCCAGGAACTACTACGACGGCCTGAGCAGGGACGTCAGCGCGCAGCGGAAGATCAAGGAGATCTTCGTCGCGATCAAGCTGAACAAGTCGATGTCCAAGGACGACATCCTCTTGCAGTACCTCAACACGGTCCCCTTCGGGCGCGGCGCCAACGGGATCGAGGCGGCGGCGCGGGCCTTCTTCAAGAAGCACGTCTGGGAGCTGAACGAGGGCCAGGCCGCCTACCTCGCCGGCCGTATCCAGAGCCCGAGCAGGTTCGACGTGGAGGAGCAGAAGAAGAACTTCGCCCCCACCTACGAGCGGTTCGCGTACGCCATCGACGGCATGGCCAAGCTGGACCCGGCGAAGTACGGCGGGCTCCCGGCCAAGTACGGCGTGCAGGACGCCAAGCTCGTCGACGTCAAGAAGTTCCCCAAGCTGGAGAAGGAGAGCGACAAGGACGTCTACAAGGGCATCAAGGGCTACATGATCACGCAGGTCCTGCAGGAGCTGAAGCTGCGCGGGCTGTCGCCGGACACGGTCAGGAGCGGCGGCTACAAGATCACATCGACGTTCGACAAGAAGCTGATGCTCGCGGCCAAGAAGGCCGTGAAGGACGTCACCAACGGTATGTCCAAGGAGTTCCACGCCGGGCTCGCCGCGGTCGATCCGCGCAACGGCCGGGTCGTCGCCTTCTACGGAGGTGACAACTACCTCAACGACGAGTGGAATGAGGCGTTCGACTCCAAGAAGCAGGCGGCATCGGCCTTCAAGCCCTACGTGCTGGCCGCGTGGCTGGACGCCGGTTACAGCCTCAACAGCTTCGTGCCCGGCAACGCGACCGTGCCGGAGAAGCTGCCCGGGACGACGAAGATCGGGAACAGTCACAGCGTCGGCGCGGCCATCGATCTGGTCAAGGCCACCGCCCAGTCGGTCAACACGGCCTTCGCCTCCATGGGATACGCGCTGGACGAGAAGAACGGCACGGTCGGCCAGCTCGCCGCGGTGAAGCAGATCGCCATCGACGCCGGGCTGGACAAGGGCCGGATGGATCAGGACGTCGAGGCCCACAAGTACCTGTTCACCATCGGCAGCGCCCTGGTGAGCCCCGTGGAGCAGGCGGCGGGCTACTCGATCTTCGCCAACGCCGGCAAGCACGTGGACTACCACGTCGTCAAGGAGGTCAAGCAGGGCGACATCGTCGCACTGCCCGAGATCAGCGCGGTCAAGCAGGTGATCAGCCCCGAGGCGGCGGCGGACGCCACCGTGGCGATGTCGGAGGTCCTCAAGTCCGGTACGGCCGCGGGCAAGGGCATCGGCCGCCCGGCCGCGGGCAAGACCGGCACGAACAACGACGAGAAGGAAGCCTGGTTCGTCGGCTATACCCCGCAACTCTCCACCGCGGTCGGCATGTACCGCGAGCAGTGCCGGACCAAGAGCGGGAAGATCGTCCAGCCGCAGCATGCCAACTGCCCGATCGGCGAGGCGCCCAAGTACGGACCCGACAACAAGTACACCGAGCCCAAGGAGATCTCGCTCCAGTTCGAAGGCGCCGGTCCGCCCACCAGCATCTGGCGCGCGTTCATGACGGCGGCGATGGAGGGCGAGAAGGTCGAGCAGTTCCCGGCCAGGGCGTCGTCCGGGGCGCCGGAGAACATCGTGCCGAGCCCGACGCCGACGCCGTCGCCCACGCCCGAGGACGACTTCCCCCCGGACGGCGGATTCCCGCCGGACGACACCAGCAACTGCGACCCCATGGATCTCGCCTGCAACGGCACCGAGGACGTGAATCCGGGCGGCGACGGTGAGGACCCGTTCGGTGGCGGTGACGGCTTCGGCCATAGCCCGATGATGGTCCCGGCACCCTCACCTTCCGGTAGCAGGAAGTCCACGGCCGCCACGGGTATGTAGTGATCGAGGCCCCCGCGCGCTCTGCGCCTGCGGGGGCTTCGCCATTTCCGGGCACTTCCGGGGGTACGGAGAATTCTCATGAAAGATTCAGCGAGGAATGCCGTGAATTCATCGCGTCGAACGCGTGGAAAGGCCGCTCCGCCGTTCTTGGCTTATTGTGCGTACCGTACCGATGCTGAAAAGCTGATCGTTCTTCAGCGCGGTTCCGCTGCACCGTCCCCCGTACAGTGATCGTTAGGCGCGTGATGACCCGGACCACGAACGCTCCTGGACCGCTCGGCGCGGTCACGCAGAGGGCGGTGCCGTATCTCCCGATCGGACTCCTCGCCGGTCTCGGCGCGGTGCTCGCCTTCCTGTGGAAATGGCCGTGCCGGTTCGGCGGCGCGTGGAACGGCGGCCTCGGGCAGTACACCAACTTCTGCTACACGGACATCTATCCGCTGTGGTGGGCCGAGCATCTGGTCGATGGGAAGATCCCCTACGTCGACTATCCGGTCGAATACCCCGTCGGCATCGGCGCGATCATGGAGTTCGCCCGGCGCCTCGCGGGCGGTGACGGCGTCGCGTTCTACGACATCACCGTGATCCTCATGGGCGCATCCCTGGTCGCGGGCGCGCTGCTGATGGCCGCCCTGGCCGGCCCCGCCCGCCGCTGGGACGCCCTCTGGTACGCCATCGGACCGGCGGTCATCCTCTGCGCGTACATCAACTGGGACCTGGCCGCGGGCGCGCTCGCCCTGGGCGGGCTGCTGGCGTGGTCGCGCGACCGGCACGTGCTCGCCGGGGTGTTGCTCTCGCTCTCGGTGGCGACGAAGTTCTATCCGCTGATGTTCTTCGGCGCGCTGTTCCTGCTCACGGTGCGTACCGGCAAGTGGATGCCGTTCGCCCGGATGGCGGTCGCGGCGGCGGGGACGTGGCTGGTCGCCAACGTGCCGGTCATGCTGATCAACTTCGAGGGATGGAAGCGGTTCTACTCCTTCAGCAGCGAGCGCGGCGCCGACTGGGGCGGCCTGTGGTTCTTCTTCCAGCGCAAGAACTGGGGGTTCCTCGCCGACGCCGACGCGCTGAACACGATGGCCATGGGCGCGCTGGCCGTGCTGCTGCTGGGGATCGCGGCGCTCGCCGTGATGGCCCCGCGCCGCCCGCGGCTGATGCAGCTCTGCTTCCTGGCGCTCGCGGCATTCATGATCACCAACAAGGTGTGGTCGCCGCAGTACGTGCTCTGGCTGGTGCCGTTCGCCGTCCTCGCCCGGCCGAAGTGGGGCGCGCTGGTGGCCTGGCAGATCGCCGAATGCTGGTACTTCTTCTCGATCTGGCTCTATCTCACCGCACAGTACCCCGACGGCGTGAACCTCGGCATCGGGGACACCGCGTACTTCCTGTCGGTGTGGGTGCGGGCGATCACGATCGTCGTCCTGATGGCCCTGGTCGTCCGGGACATCCTGCGGCCGGAGTCGGACGTCATCCGCCGGGACGGCGTGGACGACCCCTCCGGAGGGGTGTTCGACCGGGCCGAGGACCGGTTCGTGCTCCCGCCCCGGCCGAAGGCCGGCGTCGCGACCGTGGAAGCCTGAAAGGGTGCGACACCGCTTCCCTTGGCAGGTGCTGCCCGTCTGGGTGATCACTCGCCTGGTGCTCTTCCTCGCCGCGACGCAGATCATCCCGGTCGGGCACGAGGGATCGTTCGAGGGTGACGTCAGGCTCTACGGCAACTGGTCGCAGATCCTGCTCGGCGGAGAGTTTCCCGCCGGGGACGACAAATGGCAGTACCCGCCCTACGCGGCGCTGCCCATGCTGGCCCCGCACCTGCTGCCGTGGAGCTACCGGATCGACTTCTATGTGCTCGCGCTGGTGTGTGACCTGGCGATCCTGCTGCTGCTGTGCCGGTTCACCGCCAAGACCGGCGGGAGCCGTACCGGCGTGTGGGCGTGGACGGTGGGCGCGGCCCTGCTGGGGCCGCTGCTGATCTCCCGGTACGACCTGATGGTCACCCTGGTCGCGGTCCTGGCGCTCACCGCCTCGACGGACCCGGCGGTACGGGGAGCCTTGATCGGGTTCGGGCTCGCGATCAAGGTGTGGCCGGTCGCGCTGCTCGCCGGGCTGCGCCGCTGGCGCGAACTGCTGACGAGTACGGCCTCGGCCGTTGTCGTGGTGGCGCTCGGGTGCGGTGTGGCCATCCTGGTCCTGCCGCACGCGCTCGACTTTCTCACCGCCCAGCAGGATCGGGGTCTCCAGATCGAGTCGCTGGCGGCCACGCCGTTCGCGCTCGGCCGCGCGCTGGGCTGGTGGGACGGGTTCACCACGTACCAGCACGGCGCCATGGAGCTCGTCGGTCCCGGCGTGGAGACGGCCACCTTGGTCAGCGTCGCCGCCACGCCGGCCGCGCTCGTCCTGCTCGCGGTGTGGTGGTTCCGCGCCGCGCCGACAGATGACACGTACTACGACGCGGCGCTCACCACGATCCTCTTCCTGGTGGTGACCAGCAGGGTCCTGTCGCCGCAGTATCTGATCTGGCTGCTCGGCGCCGTGGCGGTGGTTCTCGTCGTACGGACCCGGCAGCGGCCCGCCGCCTGGCTCGTCCTGGTCGCCACCCTGCTGACGGGGATCATGTACCCGTGGGTGGAGGAGGACTACAGCTGGAGCGGCCGGCTGCCGGGCACGCTGGTCCTGGTCGCGCGCAACCTCGTGTTCCTCGCGGCGGCCGTCGTGTCGTTCGTCCAGCTCTGGCGGAGCACCCGCAGGCCCGCTCGGGTCACCCTCGACCCGCGCGGTTCGCATGATTCACGCGGGTCGGACGCCGATAACGCCGATGCCGGTGAGGGTCTCGACGATCTGGGGGACGGCGCGGGGCGCGGTCCCCGGATGCGCGTGACGTGAACCCTTACCCGTTCTGAGCCGGTCGTAATCCAGAGAAGTTATCCACAGCCTGTGGACGTCAGAGGTGCTTGCGGAGGAAGGCGATGTCGTCCGCCTGGCCCTCGAACGGCGTCTCCACGACGATCGGCGCCCCCGCCTGCCGGCAGACGGCGAGGATCCGCTCCGCGTCGATCTGCCCGGCGCCCAGGTTGGCGTGGCGGTCCGCCCCCGAGTCGAACGCGTCGCGCGAGTCGTTGCAGTGGACCAGGTCGATGCGGCCGGTGATCGCCTTCACCCGGTCGACGACGTCGGTGAGATCCTCTCCGCCCGCGTGCGCGTGGCACGTGTCCAGGCAGAAGCCGATCATCGAGGCGTCCCGCGCGCCGGAGGTCACGGCGTCCCACAGGCGGGCGATCCGGTCGAGTTTGCGCGCCATCGCGTTGCCGCCGCCCGCCGTGTTCTCGATCAGCACGGGGACGGGGCAGTCCATCCGCTCGAAGACCTTGCGCCAGTTGTCGAACCCGATCTGCGGGTCGTCGTCCTTGTTGACGTGGCCGCCGTGAACGATCAGGCCCTTGGCGCCGATGGACGCGGCCGCCTTCAGATGACCCTCCAGGAGTTTGCGGCTCGGGATGCGGATCCGGTTGTTCGCCGTCGCCACGTTGATCACGTACGGCGCGTGGACGTAGACGTCCACATCCGAGTCCCTGATCGCGTCCGCGCTCTCCGGCAGGACCGGTCCCTTCCAGCCCTGCGGGTCGCCGAGGAAGAACTGCACGACGTCGGCGTCGCGCGCCGCCGCGTGGGCGAGCGGGTCGTCCTGGTCGACGTGCGCGCCGATGCGCGGGAACCGTCCGTCCTGACCACTGCCCATCGTCGTCGTACCTCCGTTGGAGAAGTCGTGTGTGGAAGTCGTGTCTGGAAGTCGTGTGTGGGAAGCCGCGCGCCGGGGGCCGCCGTCGGCCGTGCCGTACCGGGCGGCACGCCGTACAGACACTAGACGCTCCGGGCGAAGGGCGTCTCGGCGGCGGACAGCGTGGAGAAGCACTCCATGCCACCGGTAAAGAGGGTTTTAAGCGGACTTGACCGGGAAGCGCTCTTTCGACGGCGCCGTGCGCGCCGACGCACGAGGAGGCGACATGACCCCCCGACTGTTGCGCGTCATCCTGGTGATCTACATCGTCGTCGGCGTCTATGTCGCCTGGGTGCACCACTATCTGAGCCCCGGCATCCTGCGGCAGATCGGCGAGGCGCTGCTGGCCGTCTTCCTCTGGGTCCTCGTCCTGCTGGGCGTGGACCTGCACCTGGCACGCTGAACGGCCGGCTGTCACGCTGGACGGCCGAGTCGGCAACCCGACCCGGCCGTCGCGTCCGCGAGGTCGTCGGCCGCCCAGTCGGCCGCCCGGTTGAACGCCCGGTTGAACGCCCGGTCGAGCGTCCGGCGTGGTCAGCCGGTCGGGAGGAACCCTCCGTGGGCGATTCCGAGCGCGGCTCCGACGAACGACCCGACGAGGCCGCAGATGATGAGGCTGCGCTGCGGCGTCGTCACGGAGACGTACTGCGCGTAGAGCCCGCCGCAGAAGCCGATGGCGCCCACCCATGAGGCGACCATGTGGAGGCTGACGACGAACCCGGTGACGATCGCCAGGAGACCGAGGACCAGCGTGCTGAGCGCCAGTGCGTTCTCCAGCGTGTGCGGCCTGCCATCCGTGTTCAAGGTGAGGCGGAAAGGCGGCCTTCTGACGCGGCCAAGAACGTTCGGCATGTGCGTCACCCCCTCTTGCTGCTCAGTTTCCCTCGCGGGACGGCGAACGGCCAGTGGCCTGGTAGCCTGAATCGGCTGTGTTCTGTACAGCGTGGGGTGGACTTCCCCCGCGCCGCCCACAGCGTCCTCCTGTCACGGCAAGGCGTCGTGACCGCAAGAGTCCAGAGGAGGTTGGATTCCGCATGCGTCGTTACGAGCTGATGGTCATCCTCGACCCGGCCCTCGATGAGCGCACGGTGCAGCCCTCGCTCGACCAGTTCCTGAGTGTCGTCCGCAACGACGGCGGCACCGTGGAGAAGGTCGACGTCTGGGGCCGTCGCCGGCTGTCCTACGACATCGCGAAGAAGCCCGAGGGCATCTACGCCGTGGTCGACCTGACCGCGGAGCCCGCCACGGTCAAGGAGCTGGACCGCCAGCTCAACCTGAACGAGGGCATTCTCCGTACCAAGGTCATCCGTCCCGAGCTCCACTGAGCGGGAACGGCCAAGCCCGGCTTTTTTGTCGGGCCATGGCCGTACTCTGAAGCCCTTACGGCTGAGCTGACGGGATAGGAAGGCGAAAGCGACCGATGGCAGCAGGCGACACCACGATCACCATCGTCGGCAACCTTGTCGACGACCCGGAGCTGCGCTTCACCCCGACGGGGCAGGCTGTGGCCCGATTCCGCATCGCATCCACTCCGCGGTTCCTGGACCGCCAGACCAATGAGTGGAAGGACGGCGAAGGCCTGTTCCTGACCTGCAACGTGTGGCGACAGGCGGCGGAGAACGTCGCCGAGAGCCTGCAGCGCGGCATGCGGGTCATCGTGCAGGGACGGCTGCGCCAACGGTCGTACGAGACCAAGGAAGGCGAGAAGCGCACGGTCTACGAGGTCGAGGTCGACGAGGTCGGCCCCTCGCTGCGCAACGCCACCGCCAAGGTGAACAAGACCGCCCGGCAGGGCGGCGGCGGTGGCTTCGGCGGCGGCCCGTCCAACGACCCCTGGGCTTCGGCCAGCCCCGCTCCTCAGGGTGGCGGTGGCGGCTACAACCAGGGTGGCGGCGGCGGCGGGGGCGGCGGCTTCGGCGGCGGCGACTTCAGCGACGAACCGCCTTTCTAGTCACCCCTCCGGGTGACAGCACCACACGAACACGTATCCGAGCGACCATTCCCGCATCATGCGGGGCTCTGAAAGGAGCACCACGATGGCGAAGCCGGCACTGCGCAAGCCGAAGAAGAAGGTTTGCCTGTTCTGCCATGACAAGATCTCCTACGTCGACTACAAGGACACGGCGCTGCTGCGGAAGTTCATCTCCGACCGCGGCAAGATCCGTGCCCGCCGGGTGACGGGCAACTGCACCCAGCACCAGCGCGACGTGGCCACCGCTATCAAGAACGCTCGTGAGATGGCCCTGCTGCCGTACACGAGCACCGCGCGCTAAGGAAAGGAGTCTCAGGACATGAAGCTCATTCTCACCACTGAGGTCTCCGGCCTCGGCGCTCCCGGTGACATCGTCGAGGTCAAGGACGGCTACGGCCGTAACTACCTCGTTCCGCGCGGCTTCGCGATCCGCTGGACCCGCGGCGCCGAGTCGCAGGTCGCCTCGATCAAGAAGGCGCGCGACGCCCGCGAGATCCGTGACCTGGGCACCGCCAAGGAGGTCGCCGGCCAGCTCGGCGCTCTGAAGGTGGTCCTGAAGACCCGCGCCGGCGAGGCCGGTCGTCTCTTCGGCTCGGTCACCACGGGCGACATCGCCGACGCCGTCACCGCCGCCGGTGGTCCCAAGCTGGACCGCCGCCGCATCGAGATCGGCAACGCGATCAAGAGCGTGGGCTCGCACCGGGTCAGCGTCAAGCTGCACTCCGAGGTGTCGGCCACCCTCGATGTCGAGGTCGTCGCCGGCTGATCCCGGCACGATAGCTGTTCGAAGGGCCCCTTCCCATGCCGGGAGGGGCCCTTTGACGTGCGCGTACGGTACCCGAACGGGGCTGAAATATATGGCCGATAGTATCTAGCCCGTCCCAACGCGGATTTCGCGGAAGATGTACCTCATGGAGGCTGAAATGCACCGTACCTCGCTGTTGCTGGCGCTTGGCGTCCTCACGACGGCGGCGGTCGCGTGCGCACCGGCCAACGACGCGGCGGACACGGCGGGGAGCACCGCCGCCGCCAGCCCGGCGGCCTCCGCGAGCTGCACGAAGGACCAGCTCAAGCTGATCACCCCGGGCAAGCTCACCATCGGCACGGACAAGCCGGCGTACGAGCCCTGGTTCAAGAACGACGACCCGACGACCGGCGAGGGCTTCGAGAGCGCCGTCGCCTACGCCGTGGCGCAGAAGCTGGGCTTCACCAAGGACGAGGTCGCCTGGGCCACCGTCCCCTTCGACAGCGCGTACGCTCCGGGCGACAAGAAGTTCGACTTCGACCTCAACCAGGTGTCCATCACGCCCGACCGGGCCAAGGTCGTCGACTTCAGCGACGGGTACTACACGGTCAAGCAGGGCGTCGTCACGCTGAACAACGGGAAGTACGCCTCGGCGGCCGGTCTGGCCGACCTCAAGGACGCCACGATCGGCGTGCAGGTCGGCACCACGGCGCTCGACGCGGTCAAGAGCGTGGTGCAGCCGGCCAAGGACCCGAAGGTCTACACCCAGCAGGTCGACGCCGTGAACGCCCTCAAGAACAAGCAGGTGGACGCCATCGTGGTGGACCTGCCCACGGCGTTCTACGTCACCGCGGCCCAGGTCGAGAACTCCAAGATCGTGGGACAGTTCGCCGCCACCGGTGGCACGCCGGAGGAGTTCGGCCTGGTCTTCCAGAAGGGCAACGCCCTGGTGTCCTGCGTCAACGAGGCCATCGGCGCGCTGAAGTCCTCCGGTGAGCTGGCCCAGATCGAGCAGCAGTGGCTCAGCGCGGCGGCCGGCGCGCCGGAGCTGAAGTGACAGATGACGTGACAGACGACGTGACGCGGCCCGCGAGGAGCGCGCGGCAGCTGGAGAGGGAGCGGATCCGCCGCAGGCAGGCGGTCCGCTCCAGTTCCATCGCCACGGCGTCCACCATCGTCTTCCTGACCCTGGTGGCCGTCCTGGTCACCAACTCGCCGGGATGGCCGCGGGTCCGGGAGACGTTCTTCGATCCCGAGTGGTTCGTCCGGTCGTTACCCGACGTGCTCCAGGGTTTCTGGACCAACGTCAAGATCTTCCTGATCGCGGAGCCGATCATCCTGGTCGTCGGGCTGCTGGTCGCGCTGGCCCGGGGCCTTCGTGCACCGGTCTTCTTCCCGCTGCGGGTGCTGGCCGTCGTCTACACCGACGTGTTCCGCGGGGTCCCGACGCTGCTCGTCATCATGCTCGTCGGCTTCGGCCTGCCCGCGCTCCAACTCACCGGCGTGCCATCCGACGAGATCACCCTGGGGGTGATCGCCCTCGTCCTCGCGTACAGCGCGTACGTCGCGGAGGTCTTCCGCGCGGGCATCGACACGGTGCATCCAAGCCAGATCGCGGCGGCGCGCTCGCTCGGGCTGTCCCACGGGCAGGCGATGCGTCACGTCGTGCTTCCGCAGGCGGTGCGCCGGGTGATCCCGCCGCTGCTGAACGACTTCGTCTCGCTGCAGAAGGACACCGCGCTGGTCTCCACGATCGGTGTGATCGAGGCGCTGCGGCAGGCGCAGATCTACGCGGCGAGCAAGTTCAACTACACCCCCTATCTCGTGGCGGCGATGCTGTTCATCCTGCTCACGATCCCGATGGCGCGGTTCACCGACTACCTGTCGGCGCGGGCCGCCCGCCGCCGCGGCCCCGGAGGTGCCTGATGACGCTGCTGCGCATCGAGGGCGTCTGGAAGAACTACCGCCACCAGAGCGTGCTGCGCGGCATCGACCTGGACGTGGCGCCGCACGAGGTGGTCTGCCTGATCGGCGCCTCCGGCTCCGGCAAGTCGACGCTGCTGCGCTGCGTGAACCTGCTGGAGACGATCGACGACGGCGCCATCCACCTGGACGGGGACGAGATCACGAACGTCCGCGCCGACGTGGACGAGGTCCGCAAGCGGATCGGCATGGTCTTCCAGTCCTACAACCTCTTCCCGCACATGACCGTGCTGGACAACATCACTCTGGCCCCGCGCAAGGTGCACAAGGTCGACCGGGCACGGGCCGAGGAGCAGGCCGGGGAACTGCTCGCCAGATTCGGGCTCGCGGACAAGGCGGGGGAGTACCCCGACCGGCTCTCCGGCGGCCAGCAGCAGCGGGTGGCCGTCATCCGGGCCATCGCCACGCAGCCCCGCCTGCTGCTGCTCGACGAGGTGACCTCCGCGCTCGACCCGATCCTGGTCACCGAGGTGCTGAGCATCATCCGCGAGCTCAAGGACACCGGGATGACCATGATCCTGGCCACCCACGAGATGAACTTCGCCAGGGACATCTCCGACACCGTCTGCTTCCTCGACGGCGGTGTCCTGCTCGAACGGGGCTCTCCCGAGCAGATCTTCTCCTCGCCCGAGCATCCGCGCACCCGGGAGTTCCTCCAGCGCGTACTGGACTCGGGGCGCCTGTGACCGTGTCGCCGGCCCGCTGAGCGCCGCTCAGCGGCGGTGGCGGCCGCGCCCGTGTGGCGCGTGCGGCGTGTTCGACGCGTTCGGTGCCAGGAGGCTGTGCCGTCTGCCGTACAGCAGGTAGACCAGCAGGCCGAAGGCCGTCCACAGGGTGAAGTACACCCAGGTGATCGCCTCCAGGTTCACCATCAGCCACAGGGTCGCGGCCATCGACAGCGCGGGCACCACCGGCGCGAACGGCACCCGGAACGGACGCGGCAGGTCGGGCAGCATGCGGCGCATCCGGAGCACGCCCGCCGCGACGGACATGAACGCGACCATCGTCCCGATGATGACCAGTTGCTCCAGCGTGAGGACGGGCAGGAACCCGGCGAGCAACACGGCGACCGCCCCGATGACCAGGGTCGCCGTCAGAGGGGTCGCGTGGGGCCCGCTCAGCCGGGACAGGCCGTGGGGCAGCAGGCCGTCGCGGGCCATCGAGAACACCACCCGGGTCTGCCCGACCAGCAGCACGAGGATGACGGTGGTGAGCCCCAGGACCGCGCCGATGTTGATGACGTGGACCATGAACCCCTCGCCGACGCGGTCGAACGCGTCCGCGAGCGGCGCCTTGGTCGAGATCGCGGTGTAGGCCACCATGCCCACCATCACGATGGCCACCGCCAGATAGATCAGCGTGGTGAGCGCCAGGCTGCGGATCATGCCGTCCGGGACCGTGCGCGGCGCGTCCTTGGTCTCCTCGGCGGCCGTGGCCACCACGTCGAACCCGATGTACGCGAAGGCGATGGCGGGGGCGGCGGCGATGATGCCGAACCAGCCGAAGCTGTGGGTCTCTCCGATCAGCAGGCCGACCAGCGTCGTGTGCAGGGCGTCCCCGCCTCCGGGCGACGGGGCCACGGGCGCGGGGATGCGGGCGAGGTTGGCCGCGTCGAAATGGACCGCGCCCACCACGATCACCGCCCCGATGGCGAGCAGCTTCGCGGCCACCATGACCCAGAGGACCCGCAGGCCGACCCGGGCGTTGAACGCCATGGCGCCGGTCAGCGCGACCAGGATGACCATGCTGAGCGGGTCGAAGCCTCCGGCGCCGGTGATCAGGCCCGGAAGTGACACGCCGAACTCGGTCAGTGTCTGCACGGCGTACAGCGACCAGGCGCGCGCGACCACGGCGGCGGCGAGTTCCATCTCCAGGATCAGCGCCCAGCCCACGATCCACGCCCACACCTCGCCGAAGACGACGTACGAGAACGTGTACGCGCTGCCCGACACCGGCATCGACGAGACCAGTTCGGCGTAGCAGAGCGCGGCGAGCAGGCTGGTGATGCCGGCGATCATGAAGGAGAGGAAGACGCCCGGCCCGGCCGTGGTGGCCGCCTGCCGCCCGGCGATGCTGAAGATGCCCGCGCCGATCATCACGCCGAGGCCGAGGACGACCAGGTCGCCGCGGCCGTAGATCTCGGTGAGGCCCATCGTGCGCAGGCCGAAGACCTCGTCCGGCGACATCCTGCGCAGGATCGAGGTGGAGCGTGGGACGCGGGGGGAGAAGGACACACCACGGCCAATCGTGAGAGGCGTGACCGGTGGCCACAGTGCCCTAAGTGGTCAGTGAGTGGCAAGGGGAGCGGTGGTCACGTGCTCGTCACTTCCCGGCCACCCGCCGATCACGCTCCCGTGACCAGCCAGGCCGTGCCGTACGCGCGGAGGGACAGGGTGATCATCCGGGCCAGCATCCAGACGCCGAAGGCCGCCCAGAGGGCGACGAGACTGCCCGCGATCACGGCGAACGGCAGGTAGGCGATGGTCGTGATCAGACCGGCCCAGGCGAGGTAGCGCTGGTCGCCCGCGCCGATCAGCACGCCGTCGAGCACGAACACGACTCCCGCGACCGGCTGGAACAGCGCCACGAGCCACAGCACCGCCTCCAGCCGTTCCGACACCGCGGCCGGGGCGTCGAACACCCCCGGGAGCATCGGCCGGAGTGCGAGCACGGCGAGGCCGAAGACGACGCCGCACGCGACGCCCCACACGACCATCCTGCGGGTGGCCGACCGGGTCGCCGCGGTGTTCCCCGCGCCCAGTGTCCGGCCGGTGATCGCCTGTCCCGCGATGGCGATGGCGTCCAGGGCGAAGGCGAGGAACGTCCAGATCCGGGTGGCGATGGTGTGCGCGGAGATCTGCGCGTCTCCCATCCGGGTCGCCAGCGCCGTGGCGGTCAGCAGCACGATCTGCAGGCACGCCGTACGGATGACCAGGGCCAGCCCGGCGGTGCCCGCGGCCCTGATGCCGGGGAGGTCGGGCCGGAGCGAGGTGCCGTGCCGCCGCGCGCCCCTGACGACCATGACGAGGTAGACGGCCGCGCCCAGTGCCTGGGCGATGACGGTGCCCCAGGCCGACCCCGCGATCCCCCAGCCGAGACCGAGGACGAACCAGGCGTTCAGCACACCGTTGAGCAGGAAAGAGGTCACCGAGACCGCGAGGGGCGTCACGGTGTCCTGGAGGCCGCGCAGGACCCCCGTCCCCGCGAGCACGAGGAGCAGCGCGGGCGTGCCGAGCAGGCTGATCCGCAGGTACGTGGTCGCCAGCTCCGCCAGCCGTTCCGAGGCGCCGAAAAGGTCGACGATCCCGGGGGCCAGCGGCCAGCAGACGGCGATGACGGCGACGCCCACCGCCGCCGCCAGCCACATCCCGTCGATGCCCTGCCGCATGGCTCTGCGCGGATCGCCCGCGCCGATCTGCCGGGCCACGGCCGCGGTCGTGCCGTACGCGAGGAAGACGCACAGGCCGACGATGGCGGACAGGGCGGCGCTCGCCACGCCGAGGGCGCCCAGTGCCGGATCGGGCAGCCGCCCGACGATGACGGAGTCGGTCAGCAGGAAGAGCGGCTCGGCGACCAGGGCTCCGAACGCGGGTACGGCGAGCCGGAGGATCTCCCTGTTCCCCGTACCAGGCCCGCTCTGCGGACCGGCGTCCGTTGACAGTGGCATAGAGGTATTTTGCCACTTACATCCGATTGCTCGGTGTCGTCTTTCCGCGCGGGCGACGGGCCATGCCCATCTGGTCTCAGGTATCTCCCTACTTTCCTTCCTCCACAGCCCTTGGATAATGTTTCCGCTGGTCAGATGGGCTTCCTGTGCGGTGATCACAGGGTTATCCCCAGGCTCGTCCCCAGGGTGTTCACATCTGAGCTGCGGAAGTGCACACGTTATCCACAGGCACGTCCACAGGTCGCGTTGCCGGTAGGGTGCGGCAGCCGCGAAACTGTCAGACCGGCGGGTTACAACTGGGGTTGCTGTGTTGGGGGGTGTGTAGGTGAGCGTGCTTGATTTCCCCGGCGGCCCTGGAGGCCCCGGCGGCTCCGACGCCACGTTCGAGCGGACTCCTCCGCACAACATCGAAGCCGAGCAGTCCGTCCTCGGCGGCATGATGCTGTCCAAGGACGCCATCGCCGACGTGGTGGAGGTCCTCCGCTCCGACGACTTCTACCGCCCCGCGCACCAGATCATCTACGAGGTCATCACCGACCTCTACGGCAGGGGCGAGCCCGCCGACTCGATCATGATCCTCGACGACCTGCAGAAGCGCGGCGAGCTCGGCCGGGTCGGTGGCGCCCCCTACCTCCACACGCTGACGGCGGTCGTCCCCACGGCGGCCAACGCGGGGTACTACGCGAAGATCGTGCGGGAGCAGGCCATCCTGCGACGGCTGATCGAGGCCGGCACCCGCATCGTCTCCTACGGGTACGGCGGGCAGAGCGAGGAGGTCGACGACCTCGTCGACCGCGCCCAGGCCGAGATCTACAAGGTGACCGAGCGGCGCACCTCCGAGGACTACCTCCCGCTGTCGGACATCATGCCGGGCGCGCTGGACGAGATCGAGGCCATCGGCAGCCGCGGCGGCCAGATGGTCGGCGTCCCCACCGGCTTCCAGGACCTCGACGCCCTGACCAACGGCCTGCACCCCGGCCAGATGATCGTCGTGGCCGCTCGCCCCGCCATCGGCAAGGCTCTGGCCCTGGACACACCTCTGCCCACTCCCACCGGCTGGACCACCATGGGAGAGGTGAAGGTCGGCGACTACCTGATCGGCGCGGATGGTAAGCCGACCCGCGTGGTGGCCGCCACCGAAGTGATGTGCGGCCGCCCGTGCTACGAGGTGGAGTTCAGCGATGGCGCGGTGATCGTGGCCGATGCTCAGCACCAGTGGCTCACCGACACGCGCGCCTCCCGCGAATCGGCTCAGGCGGCCGCGTCCGGTTACGACAGGTACCGGAATCAGAAGACATCCGCTGAGGTGCGCACGACGGAGGAGATCGCCGCGACGCTGTGGTGCGACACCGCGGAAAAGCGGCTCAATCACACGGTCGGCAACGCCCGGCCGCTGGACCTGCCCGACCGTGACCTGCTGATCCCTCCGTACGCGCTGGGCGTCTGGCTCGGAGACGGCCACTCCGGCAGCGCGCTGTTCACCACTGGAGATCCGGAGATCGCTGGGCACGTGGCCGCCGAAGGTCTTCGGGTGGAGCACCGAGGCGGACTGCTGTACGCGATGCTGCTGCCCGAGCCGGAGCCGATCGCCGAACAACCGTGCATCGTGTGCGGAAAGCCGTTCACGCCCGAAACAGCGCAGGTGGGCACCCGCGGCAGGGAATGCGGCTGCCGGCCAAGGAATTCCGAACACGGCTCCTCACGGCCGCCCATGTGCCCGGACTGCGGAGGTCCGTCCAGCGGGCTTCGCCAGTGCCAGAAGTGTCGCAACGACCACGGCACTGTGCACGCTCAACTGAGAAAGCTGGGCGTGCTGGGCGACAAGCACATCCCGGGCGTATACCTGCGCGCGTCTGAGGCGCAGCGCAGAGCGCTCCTGGCCGGGCTGTTGGACACCGACGGCTACATCAGCGCCGCCGGGACAGTCCAGTTCGCCGTCACGGACCGCCGCCTGGCAGAGGACGCCTGGGAACTGATCCTGAGTTTGGGATACACAGCGACCTGGACTTCCAAGGAGGTACCAGGACGCACTGAAGCCGGCTCAGCCAGCTATGTGATCACGTTCACGCCCTCCGACAAGGTCTTCCGGCTGAGCCACAAGAACGCCCGCGTGAACACCGACGCCCATCCCGGGGCGACGTACCGCACCATCACCGAGGCCCGCCCGGTGACGTCGGTGCCGGTGCGTTGCGTGGAGGTGGACAACGCCGACCACATGTATCTCGCGAGCAGGGCCTGTGTTCCCACGCACAACAGCACCCTCGGGCTGGATTTCGCGAGATCCGCCGCTATCAAGAACGGTCTGACGACTGTCATCTTCTCGCTGGAAATGTCGCGTAACGAGATCACGATGCGACTGCTGTCGGCGGAGGCGCGGGTCGCGCTGCACACCATGCGGTCGGGGTTGATGAACGACGACGACTGGACCCGGATGGCCCGCCGGATGGGCGAGGTGGCCGAGGCGCCGCTGTTCATCGACGACTCCCCGAACATGTCGATGATGGAGATCCGGGCCAAGTGCCGTCGTCTCAAGCAGCGCAACGACCTGCGGTTCGTCATCGTCGACTACCTCCAGCTGATGAGCTCGCCCAAGCGGACCGAGAGCCGCCAGCAGGAGGTCTCGGAACTGTCCCGATCCCTCAAGCTCCTGGCGAAGGAGCTCGAGGTGCCCGTCATCGCGATCTCGCAGCTGAACCGTGGTCCCGAGCAACGCACCGACAAGCGCCCCCAGGTGTCCGACTTGAGGGAGTCCGGGTCGATTGAGCAGGACGCGGACATGGTGATCCTGCTGCACCGGGAGGACGCGTACGAGCGGGAGTCGCCCCGGGCGGGCGAGGCCGACCTGATCGTGGCCAAGCACCGTAACGGACCCACGGCGACGGTCACCGTGGCCTTCCAGGGCCACTACAGCCGCTTCGTCGACATGGCCACACACTGATCGCGGCCTTGCCGGGTCCGGAAGACCAGGCCCGAACGAGCCACCAGCGTGAGTTTCAACCTGTTCGGCGGGGCTCGGCCGCGGGTACGTCGCCGTGTTCGGCCCGTCGGGGCGCGACCTCCTCGATCGTGCGGACGTGCCGGGCGGGGGAGAGCGCGACGGGCAGGGTCGAGAGCGCCATCAGCGCCGTTCCGGCGATCGCCGCGGTGACCGGACCGAGAATCGTGGCGAGGACGCCGCCGATCAGGGCGCCGATCGACAGCGCACCCCAGGAGGCGATCCGGTAGCCGGCGTTCACCCGGCCCCGGACCTCCTCGGTGACGGCGACCTGCCGGATGCCGGTCGATTGTGAGTTCGCGACTCCGCTGCCGATCCCCGAGAGCAGGAAGGCGGCGCTCAGGAACGGGAACGCCCCTGCGGGCACCAGCTCCGCACCGAGCACGCCGAGCAGCGGGGCGGTGTTGCCGAGTACGAGGCTGATCAGCAGGGAGCGGCCGTACCCGTAGCGCGCCGTCAACCGGGCACTGGACACGCTTCCGACGAAGGCGCCCACTCCGCCGCAGGTCACGATGAGACCGAGGACCATCGGCCCCGCCGCCGTGGCGTTGAGCACGTGAATCGCGAGGGCCAGGCCGCGTGTGTCAGGACGGACGTGCGCGCACGCGCGGAACCGACACCGGTCGCGCCGGTGTCGGGAAGCGCGTCAGGAGTCCTGCCGGGGCTCGCACGGGTCCGCGTACGGCAGGCCGGGGAAGTGACGGTGCCATTCGGTCTCGGTGAGGGTGCGTCCGGCGCGCGAGCAGACGGCGGAGGCCACCCTCTCGGGCGCGACCGGGATGTCACGCAGGTCGCCCGAGTCGCCGAACGTACGCAGCACGGAACCGTCGGCGGTGAACGCCGCGGCCAGATGGCGGCCCGTGCCGCCCGAGATCGGGTGCCCAAGCGCGCGGGTCGTGGTGACGTCCCAGAACTGCACGCTCTTGTCGAGGCCGATGGACGCCGCCACACCGCCCGTGGGCGAGAACACGATCTCGGCGATCGAGTCGGAGTGCGCCTGGACGATCGGACCACGCCTGGCGCCCGTGCGCACGTCCCAGAAGGCGACCCGCCCGCCGACGTCGCCCGTGACCAGCGTCCCGCCGTCGGGGCTGAACGCGAGCGCGTCGAGCCGCCCGCGGTCACCGCCGACGACCCCCAGCGAAGGGCCGGACGGCTTTCCCGTGGCCGGATCGATCAGGTGGCGGGACTTCCCGCCGACCGGGACGATCAACGAGCTTCCGGGGCGGAAGGCGATGTCGTCCGTGTACTGCAGCGAGATGGTCGTCGTGGACCACCGAGCCTTCGTGACGTCCCACAGGAGGACCTGGCTTCGCTCGCCGTCGGACGAGTCGAGGTTGACGGCGATGAGCGTGCCGTTCGTGTTCACGGCGAGGGACCTCGGGAAGTTGTCGCCGGGGACGATGATCTCGGCCGTCTGGGCGCGGGTCGAGGTGTCCCATACGCGGACGACGGCGCCGCCGTCGGCGCTGTCGAAGGTCGCCAGGAGCCGTCCGTCGCCGCTGAAGACCGGACGCGTGCCGCCCTCCTTCTCCGTGAGGGGCAGCGGTGAGCCGCTGCGTGCGCGTCGCCGTACGTCCCACAGGGTCAGCACTCCTGCGCGGGTCGCGAGCAGCGCGCCGTCCGGGCTGAACCGCGCGGCCTCCGCGCCGCTCTCCGGCAGGCGTACGGGATCGGCGAGGTCGGCGAAGTCGACGGCCACGACGGTGTCGTCCACGAGATAGCGCAGGAGGGTTCCGTCGAAGGCCACCGCGTCGTTGAAGGGAGCCGGGACGGTCAGCAGGCTCGTGCCGTCGCTCACCCGCATGATCTGGAGCCGGGTGGCGCCCGCCGCGAGGAACCGGCCGTCGGAGCTGAACCGGAGCCGCCCTCCCTCCCAGTCCCATCCGTTGAGAAGCGAGCGGACGCGCCGGGTCCGCAGGTCGATGAGGGTGACGGTGGAACGGTTCCCGCATGCCAGAGTGCGCCCGTCCGGGCTGAAGGCCACCGCCTGGGCCATGCCGGTGCAGGTCCCGGGGTCGTGCCACCCCGCCAGTGGTGTGCCGTCGGGCAGTCGGAGCAGTCGGAAGTGAGCTGCCACGTCGGCGAGGGCGACCAGATCACCCTTCGGCGAGAAGGCCACGTCCATGCTCTGATCCGGGGCGATCGTGCGCCCGGTTCCGGTGTCCCACACCGTGTTGGTGTCGCCTTCGCGAATAGTGACGTACCGGTCGCCCGCCCCGAACTCGATCCCATTGAAAAGTGGTGTAGACAGGGCGTATCGCTCTTTGGTCGGCGTACCGGTGCGTACGTCCCAGACGCGGACGTCATGTCCCGCCGCGACCGCGAGGTAGCGACCGCTCGGGCTGAGACTCGCCCCGAGGAGGCCGCCGTCGCCGACGTCCGGGTCGTTCCAGCCGCCGGTCCTCTTCCCGCTGCGCAGGTCGAAGATCCGCACGCCCTCGGGGGACACGCTCACCAGGCTCCGCCCGTCCTGGGGAAGCAGCCGCACGATCTCTCCGCCGCCGCTCGGATCGGTGAACGAGGCGCGCTCGCGCTGCGCCCACGAACTGGCGAGCGCCGCCCGGGTGGCGGTGTCCGGAGAGAGCCGCCAGGCGGCGACGCTGAGCAGCGTCGCCAGCGTCGGGTCGGAGGTGCGCAGCGTGTCGGCCTCGGCCGCCACCTGCCCCGCCAGCGCCTCGTCACGCTGGTCCGCGACCACCGCGGTCTGCCGTACGGCTGTCGCGCCGCCGCCGACGGCGACGACGAGCAGGGCGGCGAGCACGCCCGTCAGCAGCCGGCGGCGCCGGACGCGGCGGCGCGTGGCGGCGTTGCACGCGTCCAGGAAGTCGCGCTCCAACCTGTTGAGCGTGAGATGACGGCGGCCGGTGGCGGCCCAGCGCAGCGCGGTCTCCAGCCGGCTGCCCTGGAAGACGTCGTGGTCGCGACGCCCCTGGGTGTCCCACTGCCGGGCGGCGGAGTGGATCAGGGAGTGAACCGGCAGCCCGTCCCACTCGTCGTCCAGCCACGACTTCAGGCGTGGCCAGGCGCGCACCAGGGCGAGCCGGGCCGGCCTGACCTCGTGGTCGTCGACGACGAGCAGGTAGGAGAAGACGTCGAGGACGCGGTGGAGGGCGGCGCCCTCTTCAGGCGTCCTCCCGTCGAACAACTCGCCGCGTGCCACCGGCCGGACGGTGATGTCGCCGGACTCGCCGGCGTTCACCATCCTGAGGAAGAGGTCGGGGACGAGGTTGCGCTCGAAGGGACTGAGGAATCCGTAGGCGTCCTCGGCCAGCGTCCCGAGCGCGGGATCACCCGGTGTCCCGCGTCCGAGGAGCCCGGCCTCGGCGCTGCCGATGGTGAGCAGGTCGGTGTCGCCGCCCGCCGGGCCGCTGACCAGACCGAGAAGGAGCTGCCGCGCGGTGGGCCTGGCCAGCGGATCCTTGCGCAGGGCCGCCGCGACGAGGGGCCGCAGCGACTCCGGCATGACGCTGAGGTCGGGATCGGTCGACAGCACACGGTGCATGACCGCGCCGAGGGTCTCCGCCCTGAAGGGGTCGTCCCCGCAGGCGGCGTAGACGACGATCGCGCCCCAGGCGAACACGTCGGCCGGTGCCCCGGCACGCTGGCCGGTGAACACCTCGGGGGCCATGTAGGTCGGAGTGCCCGTGACCAGGCCGGACGCGGTGAGCGACATCTCCAGCGTTCGGGCGACACCGAAATCGATCACACGGGGACCGTCCGGCCCGAGCAGCACGTTGTCCGGTTTGAGATCGCGGTGGACGACCCCGGCGTCGTGGATGGCGGTCAGCGCGGTCGCGACGGCCGTGGCCAGGCGGTGCAGGTCGTCCCCGGTGAAGCGGCGCCCTTCGGCGATCGCGCGGCGCAGGCTCGGGCCCTCGACGTACTCGCTGACGATGTACGGCTTGGGCGCGTCCAGTTCGGCCGCCAGCACCCGGGCGGTGCAGAAGGAGGCGACCCGTCGCGCGGCCGTCGCCTCCTTGCCGAAACGCGCCCGCAGGTCGGGGTCGCTCGCCGCGTCGCCGTGCAGCACCTTGACCGCGACCCGGGTGCCCTCGGCGTCGTACGCCTCGTAGACCACGCCCTGCCCGCCCGCGCCCAGCCGGCCGGCGAGCCAGAAGTCTCCGAGCCGGGTCGGGTCGCCGGGAAGCAGCGCTGTGGCCAGGCTCATTCGATCGCACCCCGTCGTCTTAGATGGACTCAGCCGTTAGATGCTGTCGTCAGCGACGAAGTTGCGGGATTTCAGCGGCATTTGGCGAGCATCGTGGCCTTGTCGGCTCTGGTGACCGGGAGGTTGTACTTGAGCGCGACCTGGGTGAACCGTACGGCGTAGGCGCAGCGGATCTTCCGTGCCGGGGGCAGCCAGGACCCCGGCCCCCAGCCGCGCTTCGCCTGGTTGACCGGGCCGTAGACCGGGAGCAGGTTGAGCGGATCGTTGGCGATGCGCAGCCGTTTCGCCTTCGGCCATCGTGCGGCACCCATCCGCCACGAGTACGACATCGGCACCACGTGATCGACTTGGACGAGGCCCGCGTGCTTCTTACGCCATCGGATGGTTCTGCCGGTGTACGGGTCGCGCAGGGTCATCTTGATCACGACACAGTCGGACCCCTTGCGGTATCTGACGTTCTGGCCGTCACGGGCGAGCAGGTCGTTGCGGGTGTCGCAGCCGTTCCCCGCGTACGGCACGCCGCGCGCGGTGTCCGCCCAGTTGGGGCCGAACCGGGTCCGGGAGTATCCGGCCTTGGAACCCATGCGCCTGACTCGGAGCTTCCTGATCAGCCTGGTCGCGGCGGCCCGGCCGGCCGCGGAGGTGATCGGCGCGAGCCCCGGTCGGGTCCCCCGAGGGTTCTTCAGGGGGATGACCACCGCCTTGCGGCCGGTCCCGGTTCCGGCCGCGCTCTGGGCGCGGGTCTCGTTCCGAAGTCGGTCGTGTGCGTCGTTCCGAGTAGTGAGAGATGCGAGCGCTATGCCCGCCACAACGACAGTGATCACTTCGCGCGCGCCCAGAGCCGCCTCCCCGATGAGACTCGGTTAAAGGAATCCCCAAAATCGGGAGGCTGACACCAACGGGAGTTATGTCCCCGGTTGCCGATCGATCTCGCCGACGGCCCATTCCGCCCATTCGCGCTGCATGGAGGTGAAGCGGAGCCCCCATTCGAGCGCGATCCTGCCGTATGTCTCCAGCGGGTCGCTTCCGGCGACGACGTCGCGGAGCCCGAGCAGGCTCTGGTGGCTTCGCGCGGCCACGACCGCCTGGCGTTCCAGGTATTCCCGGGCCTGGCCGTGATCGACGCTGTCGAGGAAGAAGACGCGGAGCAGCATGTCGCTGCGGCCCACCCGGTTGGGCTCGACGTCGGTCAGCCAGTGGCGCAGCTCGGCCACTCCGTCATCGGTGATCGCGTACTCCTTGCGGCCGCGCGGCCCCTCGGCGGCGACCTTCACCAGGTCCGCGTCGGCGAGGCGGCCCAGTTCCGCGTACACCTGGCTCTGCGTGGCCGGCCAGACGTTGGCCAGCGAGATCTCGAACAGTTTCAGCAGGTCGTAGCCGCTGGCGGGGCCGCGGGCCAGCAGGCCGAGCATGGCGTGACGGAGACTCATGCCGCACAGCCTACATTCCACTGTTGACATGTCGATACAGGAGGTTCTAGGTTCGACCTGTCGATGTTGGAATGTCAGGGAGCCTTTTGTGATCAGCTATCTCCGCACTTTCCTTCCGTGGATCGCCTTCGCGGTGCTCAGCACCAACGGCGAGGCCCGGATCGGCGCGCTCGCCGGATTCGCCCTTGCCGTCGTGCTGCTGCTGATGGACCGGAGGAAGGGACGTGCCTGGGACGCGCTGGTGATCGAGGCCAGTTCCGCGGTGTTCTTCGCCGGGCTCGCGCTGGCCGCGTTCGTGATCGCTCCTGCGCCCTTCGGCGAGTACGGCCCGGCGGTGTCGGTGGGCTGGCTCGCCGTCACGGCGTGGGGCTCCCTCGCCATCCGCCGGCCGTTCACCCTGGGCATCGCCCGGGGGATGACCCCTCCCGAGGTCCAGGCGAGCCCGATGTTCTACCGGGTCAACGCGACGATCACCGCGGTCTGGGCGGTCGCGTTCACGCTCAACGCCGTCGGCCTCGCGGTGCTGTTCGCCCTCGCCCCGCACGCGACGGTCGCGATCATCGCGGTCAAGATCTGCGGGTTCGCCCTGCCCGCCCTGTTCACCGTCCGCTACCCCGAGATCGTCCGCGCCCGGTACGCCGCCTGACCCGCCGCACCATCCGACCCGCCGCACCATCCGACTCGCCGCAACCGGCTGACCTGCCACAACCGGCTGACCTGCCGCACCGTCTGATTGGAGCCCGCGATGACCGCCACCTATCTCCAGGGCCATCTCGCCCCCGTCCCCGACGAGATCGACGCCCTCGACCTGCCCGTCGAGGGAACGCTGCCGCCCGAGCTGACCGGCCGCTACTTCCGCAACGGCCCCAACCCGCCGCCCGGCCAGGACCCCGGTCACTGGTTCACCGGCGACGGCATGATCCATGGCGTACGGCTGCGCGACGGCCGCGCCGAGTGGTACCGCAACCGCTGGGTGCGCACCCGCAAGCTGGCGGGAGCGCAGTTCGTCGGCCCGGCCGGAATCGACCTGTCCGCGGTCATCGCCAACACCCACGTCATCCACCACGCCGACAAGATCCTCGCGCTGGTCGAGAACGGCCTGCCGTACGAGGTGACCGGCGAGCTGGAGACCGTCGGGCCGTGCGACTTCGGCGGCCGGCTCACCACCGCGATGACCGCCCACCCCAAGGAGGACCCGCTCACCGGGGAACTGCACTTCTTCGGGTACGGCTTCGCCGCGCCGTACCTCACCTATCACCGGCTGGACGCGGCCGGCGAGCTGGTGGAGAGCAGGGAGATCCCGGTGCCCGGGCCGACGATGATGCACGACTTCGCGATCACGCGGAACCACGTCGTGTGGCTCGACCTGCCCGTGGTCTTCGATCTGGGGCTGATCGGGCACGGCATGCCGTACCGATGGGACGACTCCTACGGGGCGCGGCTCGGGGTGATGCCGCGCGCGGGCGGCGAGGTGCGCTGGTTCGACATCGATCCCTGTTATGTCTTCCACGTCGGCAACGCCCGCGAGGACACGCTCGGCCGTGTCGTGATCGACGCGGCGAGGTACGCGCCGGGCGCTTTCACGCGGCTCTGGGGACACATCGGCGGCGCCGCGGACCCGGCGGCGCAGGCCGAAGGGGCGGTCCTGCACCGCTGGGTGCTCGACCCGGCCTCCGGCACGGCCAAGGAGGAGCCGCTCGACGATCTCGGCGTCGAGTTCCCGACGATCAACGAGCGGCACACCGGCCTGGCCAACGACTATCTCTACGCGGTGACCGACGGAGAGATCGTGAAGTACGACGTCAGGACCGGTGCGAGCCGTACGCACCGCACGGACGGTCCTCCCGGCGAGGCGGTCTTCGTGCCCCGCGCGTCCGGATCGGGCGCCGAGGACGACGGGTGGCTGCTCTCCATCGTCGGCTCGTGCGCCGAGCTGCTCGTCCTGGACGCGGCCGACCTGACCCGGGTCGCCTCGGTACGGCTGCCGCGCCGCGTCCCCGCCGGATTCCACGGTTCCTGGATCGGGGACGAGGCGTGACGCAGCTTCACCCGACCGGGCGATAGTGCGTGGTGATCCGCCCCTCGTCGAAGACATGGAAGGCGACGGCCGGAGGGAGATCGCGGTCGACCGGCGGATGGGCCGCGATCTCGAACGGCAGCAGTGCGGTGTTCACGACACCCGGCGCCACCAGCAGAGGAAGGCCCGCGAAGGTCGTCGCCGCACCCGTGTGGGCGTGCCCGGCGAGGACGGCCACCACCTGCGGGTGGCGGGCGAGCACCCCGGCCAGGCGCTCGGGCTCGCCCAGCCTGATCTCGTCGACGTACGGGATGCCCAGCGGGACGGCGGGGTGGTGCATGCCGACGAAGGCGGGCACGTCCGGGGCGGCGGCGAGGACGCCGTCGAGCCAGTCGAGGGTCTCGTCGCTCAGGAGCCCGTCCGGCCGCCCAGGGATGCTGGAGTCGCACAGCGCGATCGTCGCGCCCGGCAGGCGGAGGGCCTGGTTGACCGGACCGCCGCTTTCCACGCCGTCCCCGTTCAGGTCGCCGAGCAGGACCTTGCGGAGGTTCTCGCGGATGTCGTGGTTGCCGGGGCAGAGCACGAGCGGTGCGCGGGTCTCGATGAGCCCGCGGGTGATCTCGTACTCTTCGACGGCTCCGTGGTCGGCGATGTCGCCGGTGAGAAGGATCGCGTCGACGGACAGCCGTCCGACGTGATCGAGGACTCTGGTCGCGCGTGCGGTGTTCCGATCGCTTCCATCGATGTGGATGTCGCTCACGTGGGCCAGCACGAGCATGGTCGTCGCCTCCGGGTCGGGGATCTCAGGCTCTCACGGGCCGGTCCGGGGGTCAGCCGACCGGCGCGGTGAGGCGCTCGGCGAGGATGCGGGCCCGGGCGAGCTGGACCTTGCGCGCCTCGCGCGCCGCGTACCCCACGAGGAACCAGGGGGCGGTGATCTCCAGCCGGTCGTCCACCCGGGTGCCGGGCCCGTCGGGCGCCAGGTCGAACCGGTAGACCAGGCGGACGTTGCCGGGGCTCTTCACGTCACCGCGTACGGAGAGTCCTTCGGTGAGGAGGGTGACCTTGATCGGATTGTCGTGCGTGAACACGCCGAGGAACGTGAACCGTTCGATCGAGGTGTAGCGGACGACGCCCGGTTCGGAACGATCCACGTCCTCGACCGCCACGACGAGCGGTGACAGCCCGATGTAGCTCTCGGGCGTCGTCAGATGCTCGAACACCGCCTCGGGGGTGGCTTCGACGTGGAATGTATTGGTCAGTACCCTCTGCGGCACGACGCCTCCGGCCATGGTTCGTGATCTATGCCGGGAATTGTGACAAAGTCCGCGCCCTGGGAGAAGCCTGTACCGCCGAATTTCGGTCGGGATCGAGACGGCGTCTGCTCCCTGCTCCCGAGCGCGGAGGCGGGTGCCGGTCACACGTGTGCCCGATAAGGGCCGGACCGGTTCACCACAGGCCGACTGGTCAGGCGCCGCGGAGGAATCGGGAGGTCTCCTCGTCGGCGGGGAAGAACGACTCGATCATCAGCTCGGCGACGGTGATGTCCAGCGGCGTTCCGAACGTGGCCATGACGCTGAAGAACGACAACTCGCGGTCCGCCTGTCGCAACCGGAGTGGCACGAGGATGTCGCCCGGCCCCGGCACCTCCACCTCGGGCTCCGGCTGATCGCAGGGATAGCCTCGTAGTTCCGCGTACAGCTCGGCCAGCCCGGAGTCTCCGGTGAGGCCGATCTGCCGCTTGAGCCGCCCGAGAAGGTGCGCCCGCCACTCGCCCAGGTTGGCGATCCTGGGTGCGAGCCCGTCGGGGTGCAGGCTGGCGCGCAGCACGTTGGCCAGCAGGTCGGGGGAGATCCCCTCCGCGAGCAGGGCGATGCCGGCGTTGGCGTCCACCAGGTTCCACCCCCGGTCCACCACCACCGCGGGGTACGGCTCGTGCCCGGCGAGCAGCTTCCCGATCGCCTCGCGTACGGCGACCATCTGTGGCGACCCCAGGGTCGACTCCGAATAGACCGGGGCGTATCCGGCCGCGAGCAGCAGGTGGTTGCGTTCACGGAGCGGGATGTCGAGATGCTCGGAGAGGTGAAGGATCATGTCGCGGCTGGGCTTGGACCGTCCCGTCTCCAGGAAGCTCACATGCCGGGTGGAGATCTCGGCCTGGATCGAGAGGTCGAGCTGGCTCAGCCGGCGGTGCTCGCGCCACTGGCGGAGCAGTTCGCCGACCGGTCGCCGGTAGATCGGGGCTGTGGTCACGCTGCGACAGTATGCCCGCCGGTGACCGGCCGCGATTCCCTCGGAGGTAATGGAGAGCGTGCGACGGTGACGGCGAGCGCGGGACCGGGTCGTGGCCGGAAGTCCGGACCGGGTCGTGGCCGACGGCGAAGCCGGCCTCGGTTGAGGCCGGCCGATCAGGAACGCGGAACGATCGGTCCGGTCAGCGGGATGCGATCGGTCCGGTAGGTAGGACGGCCGTCATGCCCAGCGGAACATGCGGGTGGCGGCGAACCCCGCGACCAACGTCCAGCCGAGGAGGATCGCGAGGTGCGACAGCGCGGGCGCGTGCCCCGCCATCGTGTCCCGCAGCGCCTGGCCGAACGCCCCCGTCGGCGTGATGTCGCTGACCACGCGCAGCGCGGACGGCATGAGCTCGCGCGGAAGCCACATGCCCCCGAGGAACAGCAGGGGGAACATCACCGCGGCCCCCGCCCCCTGGACGACCCGCGAGTTCGGCGCCACGGCGGCCAGCCACAGCCCGATGGCGAACATGGCGACAGAACCGAGCAGGAACACACCGGTGAACGCGGCGAGCTGCCGGGGGATCGGCACGCCGAGCACGATGTGGCCGAGCAGCAGCGTCAGGGCCGTGCTCAGCACGGCGACGACCGCGTTGATCATGATCTGCGCGACCAGCAGGGCGCTGGGCCGGACCGGCGTGGTGGACATCCGCCGCAGCACGCCCTTCTCCCGGTAGGCGACCAGCGCCGAGGGAAGCGTGCTCAGCGCCAGCGTCACGACGGAGAGCAGGACCATCATCCCGGGAAGCTGCGTGTCGATGACCCGCTCGCCTCCCATCGACGGATCGGCGTCGCGGAAGCCGGGGATGGAACCGCCCAGCACCAGCAGCAGTGTGGCGGGAAGGACGGTCGCGAAGAACACCGCGGCCGGTTCGCGGAGGAACAGCTTCGACTCGGTGAGGATCAGTTGCTTCTGGACCAGCATCGGGGTTCTCCAGTAGTCACGGTGAGGGCGTGAGGGAAGCCGGGTACGGCGGTGGCGGTCGCCGGCGTGGGGAGCCGGGTACGGCGGTGATGGTCGCCGGCGTGGGGAGCCGGCTCCGGAGCGGCTCCGGTGTACAGAACCGGGTGGCGGGACGAGCTCCTCACCCGGGGGTGTGGCCGGTGAGCGCGAGGAACGCGTCGTCGAACGTGATCCGCTCGGTGCGCAGACCGGCGAGCTGGTCCGGGGGGAGCGCGCCGACCACGGCGGCGAGCAGATCGCCCGTTCCGGTGACGACGACCTCGTCACCGTCCCGGTGGGCGCCGGTGACCTGGGGCAACGCCGTGAGCGCCGTGACCTGGGCCGTCGACGTCAAGACGATCCGCTGCTCGCCGCCCGCTCGCGCGATCAACCCGTCAGGGGTGTCCACCGCCAGGACGCGCCCCGAGGAGATCACCGCGACGCGGTCGCACAGCCGCTCGACCTCCTCCATGAAGTGCGTGACCAGCAGCACGGTCACGCCCATCTCGCGGACGCGGGAGATCAGCTCCCAGGTGTCCCTGCGAGCCTGGGGGTCCAGGCCGGTGGTGAGCTCGTCGAGAATCGCGACCCGCGGGTTGCCGACCAGGGCGAGCGCGATGGACAGCCGCTGGCGCTGGCCGCCCGATAGTTTGGCGAAGGCCGCACCCGGATCGAGACCGACCTCGGCGAGCAGTGCCCGCCAGTCAGCGGGCCGGGAGTAGAACGAGGCGTACAGCGCCAGCGCCTCCCCGACCTTCAGCTTGTCCGGCAGTGAGCAGTCCTGGAGCTGGACGCCGATCTGCTCCTTGAGATCGCGGATGGCGGTGCCGTACTCGATCGTCCCGCCCGAGGGGGTGCGCAGTCCGGCGACGCATTCCACGGTGGTCGTCTTGCCCGCGCCGTTCCGGCCGACGATCCCGAAGATCTCGCCTTCCTCGACCGAGAACGACACGTCGTCGACCGCGACCTTCTCGCCGTACGTCTTGCGGAGGTTGTGGACGGAGATGATTGCCATGCACGACAAGCTAAAACTTCCGTGATCTGCGAGGAATGCGGCCATGTGCCCGACTCGGATGGACTTTCCCGCCGGAGCAGGGTGTACCTAGGCCCACCCCGACGAGGCGTCTCGGACCACTCCCGGCATCCGTGTCCTCCGTACACACTGAGGTGCATGAACCGACGCACTTTGACGGCGCTGGCCCGCGGAGCGGGGCTCCTGGGCCTGGCGGTCCTCGGACAGCTCGTGGGTCTTGTGATGCTGGTGGCCATCGCGCTCAGCTTCCTGATCGGCTTGGTGTTCGTGTTCTCCCCGGCGGTGCGGCTGACGCGAGCGACGACGCGCCTGCAGCGTCGGCTCGCCGCCGAGTGGTCGGGCGTGACGATCGACGAGCCCTACCGGCCGGCGCCGCCGCCCCCGCAGCGGCAGCGGGACGGCTGGTACCGCGAAGGTCGCAACCTGTACAAGACCCCCCGCGTGCCGGCGTTCAACCGGCGGCTCAGCTGGCTCGTGAACGATCCCGCGACCTGGCGCGACTTCGCCTACCTCATGGTGAGTCCGTGGAGCTCCGGCCTGATCGTGGGCATCCCCTTGCTGCTGGCCGTGATCGGGGTCCCCCAGTTGGTGGACGGCAACCTGGCCGGTCTCCTTCCTCTCGTCGTCGCGCTGGCCACCGCCCCCGCGGTCGCTCCCTGGAGCGTGCACGTCCACGGGCAGATCGCGCACGGCCTGCTCGCGCCGACCGAGAAGGCCAGGCTCGCCCAGCGGGTCAGCCACCTCGCCAGGACACGGATCGACGCGGTCGACTCGCAGGCGGCCGAGCTGCGCAGGATCGAGCGCGACCTCCACGACGGCGCACAGGCGCGGCTGGTCGCGATCGGCATGACGATCGGCGCAGCCGAACAGCTCGTCGACTCCGATCCCGCCGCCGCCAAGGCGCTGCTCGCCAAGGCGAGTGAGGCGTCGGCCACCGCGTTGCGTGAGCTTCGCCAGGTCGTGCGGGGCATCCACCCTCCCGTTCTCGCCGAGCGTGGGCTGGGCGACGCCGTACGCGCGCTCGCCCTGGACACTCCGCTCACGTCGCATGTGACCGCCGATCTGCCCACCCGTCCGGATGCTCCGGTGGAGTCCGCCGCGTACTTCGCGGTCAGTGAGCTGCTCACCAACGCCGTACGGCACGGCGACGCGACCGAGGTGTGGATCGACATCAGCCACCAGGGAACGGCCCTGCGCGTCACCGTGACGGACGACGGCAGGGGCGGGGCCGACCCCGAGCGGGGAACCGGGCTGCGGGGGATCGAGCGCAGACTCGCGGCGTTCGACGGCGTGCTGGCGGTGAACAGCCCGGTCGGCGGCCCGACCACGGCGGCCTTCGAGCTGACCCGCGCGCTGGAGGAGACGATCCCGCCGCTTCCGAGGTGGAAGCGGACGATCCTCGGGCTGTGCTGGGGGTTGTGCTGGCTCCCGCTGTTCCCGCAAGGACTCGTCGCGATGGTCATGAAGCTGGTCGGCAGCCCGGAAAGGTCCTGGTTCCTCGCGCTCTACCTGCCCGAGCCGCTCCAGTGGCCGACGATCATCGGGATGATCTGCCTGGGCGGCGTCATGCTGGCGACCGGGGTGACTCTCGCAAACCAGGCCAAGCGTGCCAAGGTGGACGCGTGCGCGTCGTCATAGCCGAAGACCTCCATCTCCTCAGGGAAGGGCTGGTCGCCCTGCTCCAGGCCCACGGGTTCGAGGTGGTCGCCGCCGTCGAGTCCGGCCCGGAGCTGCTGACCGCCATGTTGCGGGAGCGCCCCGATGTGGCCGTCGTGGACGTGCGGCTCCCGCCGACCTTCACCGACGAGGGGTTGCAGGCCGCGCTGGCCGCGCGCCGCGAGATCCCCGGCCTGCCCGTGCTCGTCCTCTCCCAGCACGTCGAGCAGCTGTACGCCAGAGAGCTGCTGGCCGACGGCTCCGGCGGCGTCGGCTATCTCCTCAAGGACCGGGTCTTCAACGCGGGCCAGTTCATCGACGCGGTGCGCCGGGTGGCCGACGGGGGCACGGCCATGGACCCCGAGGTGATCGCCAAGCTGCTGGCCAGCAACGCGCGGAGCGAGCCCGTCGGCCGGCTCACCCCCCGCGAGCGCGAGGTCCTGGAACTGATGGCCGAAGGCCGGTCCAACGCCGCCATCGGGCAGCGGTTGTTCCTCAGCGACAGCGCGGTGGGCAAGCACACCGCGAACATCTTCATCAAGCTGGAACTGGCGCCCTCCGACGACGACAACCGCCGCGTGCTCGCCGTACTCACCTTCCTGAACGGCAAACAGACCCCCTGAGGAGCCTGTTCGTTAGAGATGGGTCAGGGGAGCAGCAGGCCCCAGTAGAGCGCCCAGGGGACGAACAGGACGCCCCCGGCGATCAGTACCCGCTCGCGGAGCCGCGCCGTACGCCACTGCGTGGCCGCGACGGCGGTCGTGACGAGGGTCGTGAAGGCCAGGAACTGCACGACCAGCCACAGGATCGGCCGACCGGCGAGCAGCGGGCCGAGGTCGATGCCGTGGCCGTTGGCGGAACCGAACATCGACACGACCGCGTAGATGAAGAGGGGTACGCCGACGAGACCGGACGCCGCGAGGATCCGGGCGGGCCAGGAACCGCCGGCGCCACCCCGGCGGCGACGGACCAGAGCGGCCACCGGATAGGTCATGAACGCCGCGACCAGCAGCACCAGCACGAGGAGCTGGGCCTGCCAGCCCTCCCACCACGCCGACTCCGGGAGCGGCACGCTCCTGACCGGCTGCGCGGGCAGCGGGTCGGCGCTCGACGCCGGGAGGTGTCCGCCGGTGACGTCGCGGACCCAGGACCCCACGGTCTCGGCGTAGCCGGGCACCAGTTCGTCGGCCCTCTCACGCCCCCCGGCCCACAGCGCGTGCGGGGCGCCGGGGAAGAACCTGATCGTCACACTTCCCGGAATCGTCGCGCGAAAGATCTCCGCACTCTCCGCCGGGGGGACCTGGTTGTCCTCGGCTCCCCACAGGGCGAGCACCGGCTGTCGGATCTTCTTCAGCGTCGGTACGGGGTCGTAGTGAGCCTCGGGGAACAGCCCGGCATCCGCACCGAAGCGGTAGAAGTTCCTGTTGAGCAGGTCCTGGACCGAGCCCCGGATGCCGGCCCTGTCCACCTTGTTGGTCATGTTCCACGCCTGAGTGCGCAGCGGCTCCAAGCCGGGCCCGCCCACCGTGATCATGAACTTGATGTCCGAGGTACGGGTGACGGCGAGCGGCGCCACCCAACCGCCTTCGCTGAGGCCCCAGATGCCGGCCTTCGCCGGGTCCACCTCGGGACGGTCCCGTAGGACGGCGAAGGCCCTCAGCGCGTCGTCGGCGAGCTGGGAGTAGTCCCGCTTCATCTTGGAGTAGCCGACGCTCCGCTTGTCCGGCGCCAGCACCACCATGCCCTGCTTGGCGAACTCCTCGGCCTCCTTCTGGAGCTCGCTCCACCGGTTGCCCTGGCCCGACCCGTGGACGAGCAGCAGGCCGGGCAGCCTGCCGGTGGCGTTCGCGGGTTCGAAGATCCGCCCGCCGAGCGTCTGCCCGTCGCCCGTGCGGAAGCTCACGTCGGCGGTCTTGAGCCCGGCCGCGCCTGTCGTCGTGGCCGCCGTGGTCGTCGTGGCCGTCGTGGTGGCGCCGGCGGTCTTTGTGGCGGCCGTGTTCGAGATCTTCGCGGCGGCGGCCTGCGCGGTGGTGGTCGGGACCATCACGGAGGGCGCAGCGGCGGCGAGGGCCAGCGTGAGGTACGCGGCGCCGAATGTGATCTTCAAGGGGTGCTCCGAGGGGTGCGAGACATCGGGAAAGGCGATGTGAGCGACGTGAAGTGACAGCGGACGACAGCGGACGACAGCGGACGACATCGGGTGGCTTAGGTAGGGCAAGGTGAAGCGACTTCGTGCCATGTGAAGCGACTTCAGGCCACGTGAGGCGACTTCGGGTGATGGAGAGCGATGTGGGGGCGTCGTTCATCGCGCTGTCCGTTGTGCCGTGGAACGCGACGTCCTCATGGTTTCCCGGCGAGGCACTCCGTGAGATCGCCGGTGCGAGCGGTCTTCCCGCTCCGTAACGCGACGGATGCCTCCCAGAAGGAGATCCCTCGCGCGAGGGAGGGATCCGCGTGGCACGCCCGCAATACTTGGGCGCTATGTCACTTATGGCGCGACTTCGGGCGCTTCCTCCACTCGGGGTCGACGCCGTACTGACGGCTGTGGTGCTCGCCGCCCAGTCGGTCCCGTTCTTCTACACGAGGCGGATGGCCGGCCCGGAGCCGTGGACGGTCCTGGAGTACCTCCCGGTCGTCGGCACCGCGCTGCCGCTGATCGTGCGCCGTAGATACCCCTTCGCCGTGCTCCTGGCGATCCTCATGGCGACCGCCGCGTACTCGCTCAACGATCCGGACATCCCCTCGCAGCCTCTCTGGTACGGCCAGCTCGTCGCCACGTACACGGTCGCCCAACTCGCGCCGCGCTGGCAGCGCCTGCTGATCATCCTGGTCATGGTGCCGGGTGTGGCCGTCACGGTCGGCTCGGTCCCCACCCTGGTCCGCGGCCTGCTGACATGGGCCGCCGCCTACGCCCTCGGCCGGGCGGTAGCCGTGCACCAGACGTACACGAAAGTCTTGGAGGAGCGGGCCGCACAGCTGGAACGCGAGCGCGAGATCGAGGCGGAGCGCGCCGCCGAACGTGAGCGGGCCAGGATCGCCCGGGACATGCACGACATCCTCGCCCACGCGGTCAGCATCATGGTGGTACAGGCGGAGGCCGGCCCGGTCGCCGTACGGACCAATCCGGACCGGGCGGAGGCCGCCTTCGACGCGATCGGCGCGGCGGGCAGGGAGGCGATGGCGCAGCTCCGCCGGATGCTCGGCCTGCTGAAGGAAACCGAGGGCCCCAGGGACCCCCAGCCGACCCTCGACCGGATTCCCGAGCTGGTCGGCAGAGTCGGCGAGACAGGGCCACGGGTGTCGCTGACGACCGTGGGGGAGCCGCTCGCCCTGTCGCCGGACGCGGAGATCGCCGCCTATCGGATCGTCCAGGAATGCCTCACCAACATGGTCAAGCACGCCGCCGCCACCGAGGCGGAGGTCAGGCTCGACTGGTCGGAGGATGCCCTGGTCATCACCGTCGCCGACGACGGTAGAGGCGCCGCTCCGAGCACCCACGACCGTGGCCACGGCGGGCCGGGCAGCCCCGAGTCGCGCGGCGCCGACTTCCTCCGCCGCACCCGTCTGCGCGGCACCGACCCGCGCCGCCCCGATCTACGCGACACCGACCTCTCGGGCGGGTTCGACGTTAAGCGGGGCACGGATCTACGCGGCACCGACCTCTCGCGCAGGTCCGACGCTCAGCGGAGCACAGATCTGCGCGGCACGGATCTGCGCGACACCGACCTCTCGCGCAGGTCCGGCGTTCAGCGGAGCACAGATCTGCGCGGGCCGGGATTCTCCGGTGGTAACGGGCTGATCGGGATCAGGGAGCGGGCTACGGCCTGCGGCGGCACCGCCACTTTCGGTACCCCACCCGGCCGCGAACGCGGCTTCCAGGTGTCCGTACGGCTTCCCCTCACAAGTGCGTAAGAACTCCCGCGTAAGAACTCGAGTAGGCGCCACGCAGGAGCCCGCAGCCCTGGAACCAGCCTGGGGAAGTGCCCACGAAAGCGGCGGCAGGCGGGCGGAGCAAACGGTCACGGAAGAGGCGGCCGGGCAGACGGGCGGAGGAAACGGGCGGCCGGGCAGACGGGCGAAGGGAGCAGATCGTAGGAGGGAGCAGATCGTAGGAGGGAGCGGGCAAGAGGGAGCCCGTCAGGGTAGTTCCCGTGTTGCCCGGTTTAGGTGGGATTCTGGCAAGGTGACCACGTGACCATCAACCTTGTGGTGGCCGACGACCAGGAACTGGTCCGCAGCGGCTTCGCCATGATCCTCGACTCCCAACCAGACATGTCAGTGGTCGCGGAGGCGGGTGACGGAGTCGAGGCGATCGAGGCGGTCCGCCGTCACCGGCCCGATGTACTGCTGCTCGACATCCGCATGCCCCGCATGGACGGCATCGAGGCCGCCCGCGTGGTCTGCGGCGAGACCGGCACGAAGGTCCTCATGCTGACCACCTTCGACCAGGACGACTACGTCTACGACGCCCTGCACGCAGGGGCGAGCGGCTTCCTCCTCAAGGACGTTCGCAGAGACGACCTCGTGCACGCGGTACGCGTGGTGGCGGCGGGCGATTCCCTCCTGGCCCCGGCGGTGACCCGCAGGCTGATCGACGACATGGTGCGCAGCAGGAGACGTCCCGCGGTGTCACCGGTGGGACTCGACGTTCTCACCGAGCGTGAGCGGGAGACGCTGCTCCTCCTCGGGCGCGGTCTCTCCAACGCCGAGATCGCCGCCGAACTGGTGGTCAGCGAGCACACGGTCAAGACACACGTCAGCAACGTGCTCACGAAACTGGGTCTGCGCGACCGGGTCCAGGCCGTCGTCGTCGCGTACGAGTCCGGCCTTCTGCAGCCGGGAAACCGCTAGGGACGTATCGCCCGGCCTGCCACGGGTTTCTGCGGCAGCTTCGCGCCGAGCGTGCGGAAGAGGTTGAGGAGATCGGCCCGGCTTACCACGGTCGCCCAGCCGGTGCCGACGCCGCGGCGGAGATCCGCAGGATCCGCCCTTGCCGGAAAGCATCAGTGGGAGGCGTTCTGTCGGTGCCGCCCGGTACCTTTACCAGGCAGGTACGGCGTGCACAGGAGGTCCCGTGAAGTTTCAGGTGAACCGTGATGTCCTCGCCGACGCGGTGGCGTGGGCGGCCCGTGTCCTGCCCGGGCGCCCGGCCGTGCCGGTGCTCTCGGGTCTGCTGCTGGAGGCGGGGGACGGCCTGCGGATCTCCGCGTTCGACTATGAGGTCTCGGCCCAAGCAGTGATCGAGGCCGACGTGGCCGAGCCCGGCCGAGCGCTGATCCCGGGCAAGGTGCTCGCGGAGATCACCAGGAGCCTGCCCAACGAGCCCGTGCAGATCGCCCTCGACGGCGCCGAGGCCCTGCTGACCTGTGGCAGCGCCGAGTTCGGCCTGATCACCATGCCTGCCGAGGATTTCCCGTCCCTGCCCGTGATGCCGCCGAAGATCGGGGCGGTCGGCGGGGGCGTGTTCGCCACCGCGATCGGCCAGGTCGCCGCCGCGTCGAGCCGCGACGAGACGCTCCCCATGCTCACCGGCATCCGCATCGACGTCGACGGTGTCACGGTGTCCATGGCCGCCACCGACCGCTATCGCATCGCGGGGCGCGACTTCCTCTGGCATCCCGCCCGGGACGGAGAACAACACGCCGCAGTGGTGCCCGCCAGGGTGCTGGTCGACGTCGCCCGCTCGCTGCGGGGCGGCGAGGTGTCCATCGGTCTGGGCGACAGCGTCGCGGGGTTCGAGAGCCAGGGGCGCACGACCACGGTCCGGCTGCTCGACGAGCAGTTCATCGACTACCGCTCCCGGCTCACCAGCGACTGGACAATGCACGCGGAGGTGCGGGTCGCGCCCTTCATCGAGGCGATCAAGCGGGTGGCCCTGGTGGCCGAGCGGAACACGGCGATCCGGCTCTCCTTCTCCGCAGGCGAGGGAGGTTCGGCCGACGGCAGGTGCCTCATCCAGGCGGGTGGGGGTGACATCGGCCGTGGCGCGGAGGTCGTGGACGCCCAGTTCGCGGGAGACGACATCCAGATCGCGTTCCAGCCGCACTTCCTGCTCGACGGCCTGGCCGGGGTGGAGACGGAGCACGCCCGCATCAGCATGGACTCGCCCACCCGGCCGGCGCTCATCTCCAACGAGGGCGACGATCCCGACTTCCGCTACCTGGTGATGTCGCTGCGTCAGGGCTGATGCCCCCGGCCCGGGGGCATCCCGCGAGGTCCGGGCGTCAGCCCGCGAGGTCCTGTGAGTCGGTGAGCGCGATCAGGATGTGCTCGATACAGGCGTGACCCGCCCGCTCGGCCGCCGCGGCGTCTCCGGCCGCGATCGCGCGGACGATGGCGTCGTGAGGGATGTAGTTCTGCTTGAGCGAGCCGCCCGCCGCCGCGATGCTGGCGCGCAGGGCCGCCGCGAAGTCGCCGTACAGGTCCATCAGCACCTGGTTGTGCGTCGCCTGGACGACCGCGATGTGGAAGGCCAGGTCGGCCTCCACGAACGCGTCGACGTGCCCGCCGGCCCAGGTCTCCTCACGCTTGGCGAGGGCCTTCTCGATCGCCTCGATGTCCGCGGCCGTGCGCCTGGTCGCCGCGAGGCGGGCGGCCTCCACCTCGAACGCCCGCCGCACTTCCAGGATCTCCAGCTGTTCGGCGGCACGCAGCCGCCGAGCCATGGCGCCGGACAACTCGCTCGTGGCCCGGACGTAGGTGCCGTCGCCCTGACGGCACTCGAGCAGCCCGGCATGGGTAAGGGCTCTGACCGCCTCGCGCACCGTGTTCCGGCCGACGCCGAGGTGCTCCGCCAGTACGGTCTCGGTGGGGATCTTGGCGTTCATCTGCCAGGCCCCAGAGGTGATCTGCTCCTTGAGCTGATCGATCACCTGGTCGACCAGTGATGCCCGTTGCGCAGTACGCAGGCTCACATCCGCCTCCTCGGGGGACAGTCATCCCATGAGTCAATGACCGGTCGACCCTAATTATTCCAGAGCCCCCGAACGAGTCGCGAGCTCAGGGGAGACTTATCGAACGAGTGCCGCCGATGCGGTTGACCCGGGCATGTTGGCGCGGACTCCGACGGCTTCAAGGGCTCTACGATACGCCCTGGCCTGCTCGTCGCCAGAACCGGCCTGGCCCCAGAGGTCGCCCAGCTGGCGCCACGCGCGAGCGGTCTCCCTGTCGATGCCGGCACTCACGGACTCCAGCAACTCCTGAGCCTGCCGGAGGGCAGGAAGGGCGTCCTGGGAGCGTGCCAAAGCGATCTCGGCCAGCACCAGATGGGCCGTGGCCGGCACCGTCCCCCGTACCCCGCTCAGGAGGTTGAGCGCGCGGGCCGCGAAATCCGACGCCGTCTGCGTGTCACCCGAGCGGAAGCGCACATGGGACAACACGATCAGGCTGCGTGCGTGCTCCAGCACCCGGCCGGGGAAACCGGCGAAGATCGTCGTCGCGGACGTGGCGAACTCGTTGGCTCGGTCCAAATCGGCGTCCACTGGGCCCGCCGTGGTGGCCCTCGCCCAGTTCATCGCGATACGGGCGAAGCGGAGCGCCAGCCGTCCGGACCTTCCGGTCGCGATCGCGTCCTCCGCGAGCTGTACGGCGAGGGCCGAGTCCTCACCCTCGGAGGCGGTGACGCTGGCCTGCCAGAGAGCCATCACCTCGTCGCTGCGGTCGGCGCACCCGTGGGTCTCGTGCGCGGCCAGGACACGCTCGACATAGGGCAGGCCGGTCTCCGTCTCGGCGAGCGCGTCGGCGAGCTCCATCGCCAGATCGCCCTGGTCGATGCCGAGTGGTTCCACCTGCGACAGCGCCAGCGCGCCCAGATCCTGAGCGCGCAGCATGTCGCCCGCCCTCTGGTAGCAGCGGCACAGCGCCACGGTGATGGGGAGATCGGCGAGGCGCTCGGGGTGCGCGGTCGCCTCCCGGCGCAGCCGCTCGTATGCCTCCACCGCGGATCCGGTGAGGCCCTGGGCCTCCAGCGCGCGCGCCAGACCGAGCTGGGCGTGCGCGGCGAGCATGGCGTTCTCCTCGCCGGCTGCCTTGACAATGTCGCCGAAACGGTCGGCCGCAATTGCCGGATCGCCGTGGAAGAGCTCGAGCTGGGCGTGGCGGAGCCCCAGCTCGGTGTCGATGCGTTGCCGTGGTTCGATCCCGTGCAGGAGGAACTCGGTGGTGCACCCGAGCCGTTCGGCGAGCAGCCGCGCCACGACTGGCGTCGGCGTCCGCTTTCCGGACTCGATGAGCGAGACATAACTGTCGGAAAGGTCGGGTCCGGCCAGCTGGGCCTGAGACATGCGCCTGCTCAACCGCAGTCCGCGGACGCGGTCACCGATGGTTCCCTGACTCGGCATCTGATCTCTCAGGGCGGGAAAATGGTCAATGGTCACGTCATAATGGCATGAAGCTAGCGAATCGTGTAACCCTCGGTCAGGAATCGCCGCGGTGAAGGTTCGATCACAGCTTCACGACTCATCAGTCGTCCCCGTCGTCCTTGCTCGGGAAGATCATCTGACAGACCTCGAGATACAAGGTCTCCGGGTAGGGGATGTAGGGAACCGACCGGAGGGCCTGATCCTGGCCGGCCGACTCCATGACGAATTCTCCGTAACCGAGCATCCGGCCCAGCAGTGAGCGCTGGAAGCTCATGTCGGTGACTTTCGCCAGTGGCATCATCGCGACCTTGCGAGTGATCAGGCCCGTGGTGAGGAGCATGCGCTGGGACGTGACCACGAAGTAGTCGACCGACCACTCCGCGACCTTCCAGACGAAGCGGATGAGGAGCAACAGCCAGGCCCACCACACGATGACGAGCGCCTCGCTGCCTCCTGCGTCGCTCAGCCATTTGCTGAGCAGACCCGCCAGGATGAGGCCGCCGAAGATCTCGGCGACCGGCCTGAGGAGCACGGCGGGGTGGCGCCGCACCATGATGACCTGGTGTTCGTGGGGGAGGAGGTAACGGTTGACCGACGACGGGGCGGAGTCCCCGTGGGTCACTAGTCTCATGTCAGCCGAGCGAAGAACTGTGCCATCGAGTCTGCCGCCTTCACGACGCCGTTCACAGCTCCCTGTACGGTTTGCGCTGCGTCAGTCGGCCTCGACAACAGGTAGAAGGCCACCAGCCCGATCGCGCTCCACTTGAGAATCTTCTTGCCCTGCACCGCCGTCACCACTCCCATGACCAATAGATTACCCAGGCGCCTACTTCGGTAAAGCGGTAAAACCGGAAGAACCGGCTTCTGTGTCGACGGTCTATCCGCGCCCTTCGGCGGCCACGGCGAGAACCTGAAGGTGCTTGCGCGCGATCCGCTCCACCAGTGCGGGATATGCGTGGCCGGTGACCTCGACGGCCCCGTGATGGGCGACCTCGATGCACCGCGTCACGGTGGCGGCCGGGTGAACCCCCGCGAACTCGTCCCTGAGCGCGGCCTCGACCAGCTCGTAGCGTCCGCCATGCGGAAGCTGACTCATGACTCCCCCTGATGAGCGGTCCCGGCGAACGGGAACGCAAAGACACGTCGTCATTACTCTACGTACCCAACCGGGTACATGACGTAACTAGACGCGGGAAAGTCTGCGAAAAATCAGACGACGCCGTAGAGGCGGTCTCCGGCGTCGCCGAGACCCGGGACGATGTACCCGTTCTCGTTGAGACGCTCGTCCATGCCCGCCGTCACCACGCGGATCGGCTTGCCCGAGCCCTGGAACATCTCGTCCAGGTACGCCACCCCTTCGGGGGCCGCGAGCAGGCAGAGCGCGGTGACGTCCTCGGCGCCGCGGTCGAAGAGGAACTGGATCGCCGCGCCGAGCGTGCCGCCCGTGGCCAGCATCGGGTCGAGCACGTAGCACTGACGGCCGGAGAGGTCCTCGGGCAGGCGGGTGGCGTAGGTCTGCGCCTGGAGCGTGGACTCGTCGCGGATCATGCCGAGGAAGCCGACCTCGGCCGTGGGGAGCAGGCGCATCATGCCGTCGAGCATGCCCAGGCCGGCCCGCAGGATCGGCACGACGAGGGGAGCCGGGCGCGCCAGCCGCACGCCGTGGGCGGGGGCGAGGGGGGTCTGCACGGTCACGTCCGTGATGCGGACGTCGCGGGTCGCCTCGTACGCGAGGAGTGTCACCAGTTCGTCGGCCAGACGGCGGAACGTCGGCGAGTCCGTACGGACGTCACGCAGCGTGGTCAGCTTGTGGGCGACGAGGGGATGGTCAACGACGAGGCTTTCCATGCCACAGAAGGTACCGTCCTTCGCAATAGGGACGAACGTCACCGCCGGTTTTGATCACAATTTGGCGCGGAAGCCGTACGGTGGGGACCGGATTCTGGGACGATTGCCTGACGTTGGGACCGCATCGGTGGGGATGACGATGACAGACGAGGACGCGCTGGACTTCGCCATCGTGGTCTATCGCGAGGATGACCGCTGGGAAGCCGAGATGCTGCCGGTGGGACTGACCTCTGATCTGCACGGGCTGATCCATGCGCTTCGCCAGACGCCGAGCATGGGCACCACGATTGGCCTTGTCGCCGTGGGGGATGACTTCTTCGTGGCGCTACGTGTCTTTGGTGAGCGTGTGAGCGTTTTCCTGTCAGATATCACTGCTTCCTGGGACTGGCCGCTCGCGCAGCAGGTCCTTGAATACCTCGATGTCCCCGTCCCAGAAGAGGAAGAGCTGGACAGCGTGCTACCCGCCGGCGATCTGTCGATCTTCGCCGACCTGGGGCTCGACGAGATGGAGCTCGGCGCGCTCTCCGGAGACCTCGACCTGCTTCCCGATGAGGTGCTGTCCAGCATCGCCGCGCGGCTGGGCTTCTCCCAGCCGTTTGAACGTGCCGTCGACGCCGCCATCGGCTGACCTCGGAGCCCGGCCATGCCCTCGAGATCCAACCTCTTCTCCGCCGCCTTCGTGAAGGTCGACGGCGGCTGGACCGGTGCCGAGGTCGATCTCGGCAACGCCGAGATCGCCGACGACCTGGGCGACGCCGTGCAGGAGGCGCTCGCCCTCGAAGGCGACGAACTCGTTCTGCTCTGTGTCGAGGTCGAGGACGAGTGGTTCGCCATCGTCCGCTATGAGAACGACCTGGACCTGCGAGTGTTCCTCTCCGACGCGCAGGCCGGACTGACCGATCCGCTCGGCGAGATCTTCACCGAGCTCGCCGGTGTCGCGGTCGACAAGGAGGCATCCGATCTCGGTGTGCGGCCCGCCGGCGACTTCGAGCTGCTCGCGGACCTCGGGGTGGGCTCCGACGAGCTTCTCGAGCTGAGCATGGAAGAGGGCCTGCCCGCCGACGTCCTCTCCGTGATCGCCGAGCGGCTGTTCTTCGCCGACGAGCTCGACCGCTTGCGGTGACCGGACCGTCCTCGGAGTTCGAGGCGGCCATGCGGCTCGCGCTCGCGCAGGCCGTACGCGCGGGGGAACGGGGCGATGTCCCCGTCGGCGCCGTCGTGCTGGACGCCGACGGCGCGATCCTGGCCGAGGCGGGCAACGACCGGGAGGCCGCCGGGGATCCCACCGCCCACGCGGAGATTTTGGCGCTGCGCTCCGCCGCCGCGGCACGCGGCGAGTGGCGGCTCAGCGGGTGCACGCTGGTCGTCACCCTCGAACCCTGCACGATGTGCGCGGGCGCCGCCGTGCTGTCCCGTGTCGATCGCATCGTGTACGGCGCGGACGACGACAAGGCGGGGGCCGTGGGTTCGCTCTGGGACGTCGTGCGGGATCGCCGGCTCAACCACCGGCCCGAGGTCGTGCGCGGGATCCTGGCCGCGGAGTGTGCCGCTGTGCTGACGGACTTCTTCGCCGAGCGCCGGCTCTGAAACCGATGCGCGGGCATGGGTGTTTGTCCGGTAAGCTGATCCGCGGTGGCGTCGCCTAGTGGCCGAGGGCGCACGCCTCGAAAGCGTGTGTAGGGCAACCTACCGTGGGTTCAAATCCCACCGCCACCGCCAGCAAGAAAGAGCCGCTGACCTGCGTGTACAGGTCAGCGGCTCTTTTGCTTTACCGCCATGGGCACAGCGGTGACATCCCCTCCGCCGAAGGGACTCCGATGGCATCCATCGAGGAACGGATCGGCAAGGCGGGCGTCGATAGCTGGCGCGTCGCCTGGCGCGAAGGCGGCACCCGCGCTGGGGCCCGCGACGGCGAAACCTGCTACGACCGGCGTACGGCCAGGATCTTCAAGGGCCTCGTCGAGGCACACGGCGACCGACGACCCGAGGGCTACCCGAAGGGCTGACACGGGCGACCGCGTCGCCCAGGAGGCCGAGACGCCCGACCCGGCTCCGGGACGACGGGGACGAATACGACGCACAGCGGTGGGCAGAGGAAATCGCGCTCGGCGAGTAGCCAGATACGACGAAGACCCTCCCCATGGAACGCCATGGAACGCCAGGAACGCCATGGAACGCCCCTTTTGCGAGACACCTCAAAAAAGGGGACAGCACATGTCACTCAGAAGAGTCATGATCGGGGTGGTCCTGGCCATCGTGGCACTGGCCGGTGCCACCGCCCCGGCCTCGGCCGCCGTCCAGTCCATCGCCGGCGTTCAGGAGACCCAGGAGTTCGAGGGGAACGGGGCCGGCCTCAAGCCGCCCCCAGCGATCACGATGGCCCGGGCCGACGCCTACGCGCAGGCCGCCGCCGCAGGGTTCACCAGCATCCAATGCCAGGGGGTCGGCTCGACCCTCGACTTCGACGGGAACGTCTACGTGGCCACGATCACCATCTCGTGTAGCCGCTGAGCACAACGCGAAGGCACCCCCGCCCGAAGGCGGGGGTGCTCTTGCCAGGACCGGTAGATCCCGAGCCCACGCTACGCGCGGGCGCGGGTCAGGGGCTTCGTGCGGCCTACTGCCGCTTGTTGTCCCCCACACTGCACGCGGGCGCGCGTCAGGGCATCTGAAGAGATACGCAGGGGTACGCGTCAGTGCGTACCGTCCACACCCCTGAGGCGTGCGGTTGCTGCCGGGTACGCGCTTCCAAGAACGATGGAACCGCCCCTGCTCACCTGTGAAGGGTGAGCAGGGGCGGCTCCTCGAGGGCGCGACCTACTGGACGCGTCGGATCCCGGCACTCCTCGCCGCGGTGTAGGTCGGCTGGGACTTCCAACCCAGCAGCAGGTCGGCGGCTTCTCTGTTTCGCGCTGTTTCGGGTTGGTTCGTGTTCGGTTTCGCGGGTGCCGGTTCGGCGGCCGCCAGTCAGTGTGCGAGTTCGAGCACCCGGGCGTGCAGCACGGAACGCTGGTGGAGCGCGGCGCGCAGTGCCCGGTGCAGGCCGTCCTCAAGGTAGAGGTCGCCGTTCCACTGGACCACGTGGGGGAACAGGTCGCCGTAGAACGTGGAGTCCTTGGCGAGGAGCGAGTGCAGATCCAGAACCGCCTTCGTGGTGATCAGCGTGTCCAGCCTGACCTGACGCGGAGGGATCTGGGCCCATTCGCGATTCGACAGGCCGTGCTCGGGGTAAGGGCGTCCGTCGCCGACCAACTTAAAGATCACGGTACGTAGTCTAGGAGAGAAAGCCGCGCCTCGACCTCCGGGATCTCGTCAGACGGCTCCGGAGAAGGTGTCGCAGCGGCGCGGATCGCCGGTGCTGTAGCCCTTCTTGAACCATTTCATTCGTTGGGCGGACGTGCCGTGCGTGAAGTTCTCCGGGCTGACTCGACCCCGCGCCTTCTCCTGGATGCGGTCGTCCCCGACGGCGGCGGCGGCGTCGAGCGCCTGCCGGATGTCGGTGTCGTCGAAGGGCTTGGCGTAGAAGCCGGTGCTCACGGCGTTCTTCGCCCAGACGCCGGCGTAGCAGTCGGCCTGGAGCTCAAGCCGTACGGACCCGCTCGATGCTCCCTGGCCGGTGCCTTTCGCGATGTCGCCGAGAAGGTTCTGCACATGGTGGCCGTACTCGTGGGCGATCACGTACGCCTGGGCGAACGGGCCGCCCTCGGCGCCGAACTGGCTGTGCAACTCGTCGAAGAAGCCGAGGTCGAGGTAGATCCGCCGGTCGGCGGAGCAGTAGAAGGGTCCGACCGAGGAGTCGGCGGCGCCGCAGCCGGTCCGGATGGCGCCGGTGAACAACGTCGTCTTGGCCTGCTGGTAACCGTCGACCTGGCCCTTCCAGTACTTCTGGAGGCTGTTGACGACTCCGACGACCCGGCACTTCTCGGACTGGTCGGCATCCGCGCCGGTCTTGCACTGGGCGGAGAGATCGCCGGACCGCCCGGTCTGCGCGGGTGGGCTGTCGTCGCTCAGGAGCTTTGACGGGTCGACGCCGAAGACCAGGGCGAGGACGAGCACGACGATGCCGACCGCTCCGCCGCCGATCGCGAGACCGCCACCGCGTGACATGCCGCTCGAGCCGACATCGTCCACCTGTGACGCGTCGAGTTCGGCCCGGTCATCGAAATCCATTCCGCGACGCTCCCCAGTGTGCGCGTGGTCCTCGTGCGCATGCCGATGTTAGCCACAGCCGTGATGCCCCGCATGTACGAGATCATTACTACTTGTCGGTTGTCCTCGGCGGACTGGCGATCATCGCGGAATTCGCCGGCGGGTGGGCTTCCCGGGCCTCGCGGTCATCACCCGCAGGCTGCTTGGGGTGCGGTACGAGCAACTCCCGATCCGAGACGCGTCACGTGAGCCGCCAGGCGTCGCGGGGAGCGAAGGTCACGGCGATCGAAGATCGTGGCGAGTGAAGGTCGTGGCGAGTGAAGGTCGTGGCGAGCGAAGCGAGACCCGAAACTGGTCCGGAACAGCACGAAGGGCCCGGTTGGATGGACCGGGCCCTTCGTGTTCTTGCTGCTCAACCAAGCGCGGAGGATACGAGATTCGAACTCGTGAGGGGTTGCCCCCAACACGCTTTCCAAGCGTGCGCCCTAGGCCAACTAGGCGAATCCTCCGCCGAAAAGCTTAGCGGACTTTCCGACATGTGGTGACCACAGTTTTCCGGGCGTCGGCATCCCCTGGGAGTGGTTAGACTGTCTGCGGACCCCTCGCGCGGCGTCATCCTGTGAACCTCCCCAGGGCCGGAAGGCAGCAAGGATAAGCGGGCTCTGGCGGGTGTGCGGGGGGTCTCTGAGTTTGGGAAACCGCCGGCCGGGTCGACCCCCCGAGGAGACGGCATGAGTCTTGCGCTGTACCGCAAGTACAGGCCCGGGACGTTCGCCGAGGTCAAGGGGCAGGAGCACGTCACTGAGCCGCTGCGCCAGGCGTTGCGGAGCGGGCGGATCAACCACGCCTACCTTTTCAGCGGTCCCCGCGGTTGTGGCAAGACCTCCAGCGCCCGCATCCTCGCCCGCTCCCTGAACTGCGAGAAGGGCCCGACGCCCGACCCCTGCGGTGAGTGCGAGTCCTGCGTGGCCCTGGCTCCGACGGGTCCCGGCCACCTCGACGTCATCGAGATCGACGCCGCGTCCCACGGTGGGGTGGACGACGCCCGTGACCTGAGGGAGCGAGCCTTCTTCGCCCCGGTCTCGGCGCGCTACAAGATCTACATCATCGACGAGGCGCACATGGTGACCCGCGAGGGGTTCAACGCGCTGCTCAAGCTCGTCGAGGAGCCGCCGCCGCACCTCAAGTTCGTCTTCGCCACGACCGAGCCGGAGAAGGTCATCGGGACGATCAAGTCCCGGACCCACCACTATCCCTTCCGGCTGATGCCGCCGGCGACGCTGCGCCAGCTCATGGAGGAGATCCTCGGCTCCGAGTCCGTGCCGTACGAACCGGCGGCGCTGCCGCTCGTGGTGCGGGCGGGCGCGGGGTCGGCCCGTGACTCGCTGTCGATCCTCGACCAGCTCCTGGCCGGCGCCGACGACGCCGGCATCACCTACCAGCGCGCGGTGTCCCTGCTCGGCTACACCGACGGCGACCTGCTCGACGAGGTGATCGAGGCGTTCGCCAAGCGGGACGGCGCGGCGGTGTTCCAGACCGTCAATCGGGTCGTCGAGGGCGGCCACGATCCCCGGCGGTTCGCGATGGACCTGCTGGAGCGCTTCCGTGACCTCGTGATCCTCGCCAACGTGCCGGAGGCGGCCGGCAACGGCCTGCTCGACCGGCCCGCCGACGAGCTGGAGCGCCTGCAGGTGCAGGCGTCCTCCATGGGCCCCGCCGAACTGACCCGCGCCGCCGAGGTCTTCAACACGGGGCTGACCGAGATGCGCGGCGCGACCTCGCCGCGGTTGCTCCTCGAGCTGATGTGCGCCCGGGTGCTGCTGCCCGCCGCGGCGCAGGGCGAGGCCGCCCTGCTCGCGCGGCTCGAGCGCCTCGAACGCGGCGGTGTGTTCCAGCAGGCCGCTCCGGTGCCGGGAGCAACGGCCCCGGCGTACGCACCGCCCGCAGCCGTTCCCGCGGCTCCGGTGGCCGCCGCTCCGGTCGCTCCCGCGGCTCCGGCCCCTGTGGCGTCCGGCACTCCCGCCGGTACGGCTTCCGCGCCCGAGCCCCAGGACGACTGGCCGGCCGCGGCACGGCCAGGCGCGCCGAGCGCGCCCTCGCAGGAGGAGGCGCCCTCCGCCGCTTCGGCGGCGGTGGGCGGCCCGGTCCAGCAGTCCTGGCCCAGGGTGCTCGACGCGATCAAGAACAGGCAGCGGGTCGCCTGGATGATCCTCAACGCGCAGGGCCGCCTTCTCGGCGTCGACGGCAACCTCGTGACCGTGGGATTCGAGAAGCCCGGTGACGTGCAGGGATTCCTCAAGGGCAAACGCGACGAGGTGGTCGCCGCCGCGCTCGGCGACGTTATGGGCGGCACCTGGCGGGTCGACGTGGTCGTCGGCGGTTCCGGCCCGGCCGGTGGTGCGGCCCCGCGTGGCTCCGGCGGCCCCTCGGGTGCGCCGGGCCCCGCCGACACCGGCTCGCGGGCTCCATCCCGGCCCTCCGGTTCCGGTCCGGCCGACACCCCGGCGCGTACGCCTTCGGCGGGTCCGGGAGAGGGCGCGTGGAACGCGGCGGGCACCAGCGACGCGGGCACCACCGGTACCGCCGGCAACCCCGGCAGTGCGGCCAGTGCGGCCAGTGCGGCCGGTCCAGCGGGTGCGGCCAGAACCGGCGACGCGGGCGACGCGGCCGCCGCGGGCAACGCCGGAGGCGCGGCTGCGACCACGGACGAGTCGTGGCCGGACGCACCCTCGGACGACTTCGACGGCCCGACGAGTGGACCGGGCGGACCAGGTGGATCGGGTGGATCGGGGGCTCCCCGGGCCACGGCCACCGGCTCGGGCCTGGCGGCGGCGCGGTCGGCCGCCAGGGCGGCCGCTCAGGCGGGCCCGCGCCAGGCGTGGCCCGAGTCGGTTCCCGGCCGGGCGAAGCCGGGCCAGGAGTCGGACGACGTCGATCCGCTCAACGACGCGGACGCCGACGGTGACGAGCTCAGAGGCATGGCGCTCATCCAGCGCGAGCTCGGTGGCCGTGTCATTGAGGAAATCGACCACTCCTGAGAGGCGCACGCCGCCTTGCTGGCGGTGCGTTTACCCGGAACACGCACATGCTCCGGTATCAGATCCGCGGCAAACGCCGTAGGCTCGTCGCGACGACAAGTCGCTGGATGCCGAGGAGCGCACGAACGTGAACCCTGGAGATGTCAACCTGCAGCAGTTGCTGGAGCAGGCCCAGCTGATGCAGCAGCAGCTCGTCACGGCCCAGCAGGAGCTCAGCGACGCCGAGGTCGAGGGGACCGCGGGTGGCGGGCTCGTGGTCGCGACGGTCAACGGCAGCGGTGAGCTGCTCGAACTGAAGATCAGTCCCAAGGCCGTCGACGCGGGCGACCCGGAGGAGACGGTGGAGACGATCGCCGACCTGGTCCTGGCCGCCGTACGCGACGCGGTCCGGGCCGCGGCCGAGCTGCAGCAGGAGAAGCTCGGCCCGCTGGCACAGGGACTCGGAGGCGGGCTCGGCCAGCTGCCCGGGTTCTAGAAGATCATGTACGAAGGGGTCGTCCAGAATCTGATCGACGAGCTGGGGCTGCTGCCCGGTGTCGGTCCCAAGAGCGCGCAGCGCATCGCCTTCCACCTGCTGGCGGCGGATCCGGCGGACGTGAAGCGGCTGGCGCACGCGCTGCTGGAGGTCAAGGAGCGGGTCCGGTTCTGCCGTGTCTGCGGCAACGTCGCGGCCGAGGAGGAGTGCCGGATCTGCCGGGACCAGCGCCGCGACCCGCATGTGATCTGCGTCGTCGAAGAGTCGAAGGACGTCGTCGCGATCGAGAAGACCCGCGAGTTCCGCGGTCGTTACCACGTGCTCGGCGGTGCCATCAGCCCGATCGACGGCGTCGGTCCCGACGACCTGCGGATCCGCGAGTTGATGGCTCGCCTGGCCGACGGCCAGGTCATCGAGCTGATCCTGGCGACCGACCCGAACCTCGAGGGCGAGGCCACGGCCACCTACCTGGCCAGGCTCGTCAAGCCCATGGGGCTGAAAGTGACACGACTGGCCAGCGGTCTGCCGGTGGGCGGTGATCTCGAGTACGCCGACGAGGTCACCTTGGGCCGCGCTTTCGAAGGACGGAGGCTGCTGGATGTCTGATGAGTGGGGCGCCCTGGCGGAACGGATCGCGGGGCACGCGCAGAACTACCTCGACGGCCTGACCCGGCTGGCGAGCGGTGAGGGCGGCGACGCCATCCTCCCGCTGCTGCTCGTCGAGGTGGCGCAGGTCAGCCTGGCCGGCACCCAGCTCGGCGCGATGCAGGACGTGATCCTGCAGGGCAACTTCGAGCCGGCGTTGAGCGAGGACCCCGACGTCGATCCTCTTCGTACGGCTCTCGCCGCCCGGCTCGGCCCGGTGGACGACTACGCCGAGGTGTTCGACCCGTACAAGGACACGGTGGTCACGCCGTACCGGCTGTCGGACGACCTGGCCGCGGTGGCGGCCGACCTGGTGCACGGGCTGCGGCACTACCGCGCCGGGCGCCCGCTCGAGGCGCTGTGGTGGTGGCAGTACTCCTACTTCAACACGTGGGGCAACCACGCGGGCGCTGCGCTTCGCGCGCTGCACGCGCTGGTCGCGCACACCCGGCTCGACGTGGTCGAGGAGAGCACCGTCGTCTGAACGTCGCAGCGTTCACAGAGCGACCCGCACAGCGGTCCACAGGATGATCATCCACATGGTGAGCACGTTCCATCGGGCTGGTGAGACCCGCCAGTAGACTGTGAGCTCCACGTCCTGATTCGTTCGGAGAGTTCCAGTGGCGCTCGTTGTCCAAAAGTACGGTGGTTCGTCCGTCGCCGACGCGTCCTGCATCAAGCGGGTCGCCCAGCGGATCGTCGCGACGAAAAAAGCCGGCAACGACGTCGTCGTGATCGTTTCCGCTATGGGTGACACCACCGACGAGCTGCTGGACCTGGCCAAGCAGGTGTCGCCGCTGCCTCCGGCCCGCGAGCTGGACATGCTGCTGACCTCAGGCGAGCGCATCTCGATGGCACTGCTGGCGATGGCGATCGCCAACCTGGGTCACGAGGCGCGGAGCTTCACCGGCTCCCAGGCCGGGGTGATCACCGACTCCACGCACGGCAGGGCGCGCATCATCGACGTGACGCCCGGCCGTATTCGGGAGGCGCTCGACCTCGGCCGGATCGCGATCGTGGCCGGGTTCCAGGGGGTCTCGCAGGACACCAAGGACATAACGACGCTCGGCCGCGGTGGTTCCGACACCACGGCGGTCGCCCTCGCCGCCGCGCTCGAGGCCGACGTCTGTGAGATCTACACAGACGTGGACGGCATCTTCACGGCGGACCCGCGCATCGTCCGTACGGCCCGGCAGATCCCGCGGCTCTCCTACGAGGAGACGCTGGAGATGGCTGCCTGCGGCGCCAAGATCCTGCACCTGCGCTGCGTGGAGTACGCGCGCAGGTTCAACGTCCCGATCCATGTCAGAAGCTCGTTCAGCGCCAAGGAAGGCACGTGGGTCTACTCAGGCCCCAAGACCGAAGGAACCGAGATGGAGCAGCCGATCATCTCCGGCGTCGCGCACGACCGGAGCGAGGCCAAGATCACCGTTGTCGGGGTGCCCGACAAGATCGGAGAGGCTGCCGCCATCTTCAAAACGCTGGCCGACGCCGAGGTCAACATCGACATGATCGTGCAGAACGTGTCGGCCGCCGCGACGGGGCGTACGGACATCTCCTTCACGCTTCCGACGAACGACGCGCAGACCGCGCTCACCGCGCTCAAGAAGATCCAGAGCCAGGTGGTGTTCGAGTCGCTGCTGTTCGACGACCAGATCGGCAAGGTCTCGCTGATCGGCGCGGGGATGCGGTCGCACCCCGGCGTCACGGCGAAGTTCTTCAGCGCCCTGGCCGACGCCGGGGTCAACATCGAGATGATCTCGACGTCCGAGATCCGGATCTCGGTGATCGTGGGGCAGAACGAGGTGGACGCGGCCGTCAACGCCGCGCACTCGGCGTTCGATCTGGACGCCGACGAGGTCGAGGCAGTTGTTTACGGAGGTACCGGTCGATGAGTCGTAAGCCCACCCTCGCGCTCGTGGGCGCGACCGGTGCCGTGGGCACCGTGATGCGGGACATCATCTCTGGCCGCGAGGACATCTACGGCGAGATCCGTCTCGTCGCGTCCGCCCGGTCGGCCGGCAAGATCCTGCCGGTTCGCGGGGAGGACATCGTCGTCCAGGCCCTGACCCCCGAGGTGTTCAACGGCGTCGACATCGCCATCTTCGACGTGCCCGACGAGGTGTCGGCCGAGTGGGTGCCGGTGGCGGCCGAGCGCGGCGCGATCGCGATCGACAAGTCGGGTACGTTCCGGATGAACCCCGAGGTGCCGCTGGTGGTGCCTGAGGTCAACCCCGCCGACGCGCGGAACCGGCCGCTCGGGATCGTCTCCACCCCGAACTGCACGACCCTGTCGATGATGGCCGCCATGGGCGCCCTGCACAGCGAGTACGGCCTGCGCGAGCTGGTCGTGGCGTCCTACCAGGCGGTCTCCGGAGCCGGTGTGGCCGGACCTGCCCGCCTGTACGACGAGGTCGAGGCGCTGGCGGGTGACCGCACCGCCGGGCAGACCGCCGGTGACGTGCGTAAGACCCTGCAGAACAAGCTGGGCGACGCGGAGTCCCCGTTCCCCGCGCCCATCGCGTTCAACGTCGTGCCGTGGGCCGGGTCGCTGAAGGACGGCGGCTGGGCGTCGGAGGAGATCAAGCTCCGCAACGAGTCCCGCAAGATCCTCGGCATCCCGGACCTCAAGGTGTCGGCCACCTGCGTCCGCGTCCCCGTGGTCACCACGCACTCGCTGGCCGTGCACGCGACCTTCGAGCGCGAGATCACCGTGGCTGACGCGCACCGCGTCCTGGCCGCCGCGCCGACGGTCGTCCTGATGGACGACCCGGAGAACGGCGTCTGGCCCACCCCGGTGGACGTCGTCGGCACCGACCCGACCTATGTCGGCCGGATCCGGCAGGCGCTTGACTTCCCCAACACGCTGGATCTGTTCGTCTGCGGCGACAACCTGCGCAAGGGGGCGGCGCTGAACGCCGCCGAGATCGCCGAACTGATCGCGGCCGAGTTCACCGGCTGAGTCCGCGAGAAGGGCTCGCGAGAACCGAACTCATGAGAACCGAGTTCGCGAGAGCCGAACTCACCGGCTGATCCGGCCAACGCGCCGGTCGGTCGTTCCCGGCCCGGCACAGGAGCTCCTGTGCCGGGCCGGGTGATATCCGGGGCTTTCCCGCTCACCGGGACGCCCTCCCCCCGTCCGCGCCGCCCGGAGGCAGGGTTTCCCCTACGGCCGCGCCTGCCGGGACGGCCGGGTTCATCCCCTCGGAAAGGGCGCCAGTGGACGAGTTGCTGACGTTGGACGCGGTCGGGCAGGCGGAAGCCGTACGGAACGGGCAGGTCTCGCCCCGCGAGCCGGCCGAGGCGGCGATCGCCCGGATCGAGGCCGTGGACGGCGAACTCAACGCGGTGGTCCACCGGCGGTTCGAGAGGGCGCTCGAGGAGATCGACGCGATCCCGGCGGACGCCCCGTTCCGGGGGGTGCCGATCCTGCTCAAGGACATCGGCTGGGCCTCGGGCGGCGACCCGTACGGCGCGGGCTCCAAGGTGCTCGACGGCGTGGTGGCCAGAGACGACTCCTACAGTGTCGCGAAGCTGCGCCGGGCCGGGTTCGTGATCCTCGGTCGGACCAGCACGCCGGAGCTCGCCACGACGATCACGACGGAGCCCGCGGCCTTCGGGCCGACCCGCAACCCCTACGATCCGGCGTACTCCACCGGAGGGTCCAGCGGCGGCTCCGCCGCGGCCGTGGCGGCGGGCATGGTCCCGGTGGCCACCGCGAGCGACGGTGGCGGCTCGATCCGGATCCCCGCGAGCATGTGCGGCCTGGTCGGCCTCAAGCCCGCCCGAGGCCGCAGCAGCCACGGCCCCGACCTCGCGGAGTCGTGGGGCGGCCTCTCGGTGCAGGGAATGCTCACCAGGAGCGTGCGGGACAGCGCCGCCCTGCTCGACCTGATCGCCGGGATGATGCCCGGCGACCGGTACGACGCCCCCGCGCTGGCGCGCCCATTGGCCGAGGAGGTCGGCGCGGACCCCGGGCGGCTGCGCGTCGGTTTCGTCACCGTCCACCCCCGGGGCGACGTCCCCGAGGATCCCGAGCTGACCGCCGCCGTGACGGCGACCGCGGCCCTGCTGGAGGCGCTCGGCCACGAGGTCGTCCAGGATCACCCCGAGGCCCTGGGTGAGCACGACTTCGGCATGAACTTCGGCGCGCTCATCGGCACGAACGTGGCCGCGGAGCTCGACGTCCTCGGCGCGTGGCGGGGCAGGCCCGTGGACGTCGAGGAGCTCGAACCCCGCAACCGGCTCATGGTGACCGCCGCCCGGGGCATCAGCGCGACCGACTATCTGGCCGCGCTGCGGTGGCTCGACGGGTACCGCCGGCGGATGGCCGCGTGGTGGATCTCGGGCTTCGACCTGCTGGTGACGCCCACGATGGGCGTCACGCCGTTCCCGATCGGCTGGATCTCGGACGACGACCTGCACACGGCCCTGGACCGGTCCGGGCAGGGCGCGGCCTTCACCTCGCCGTTCAACGCGACCGGCCAGCCGGCACTCTCGCTTCCCTTGCACCGTACGGCGGAGGGGTTGCCGGTCGGCGTCCAGTTCGTCGCCGCGGCGGGACGCGAGGACCTGCTGGTCCGGATCGCCGCCCAGATCGAGGCCGTCCGGCCCTTCGAGCACTCCGCGATCCAGGACCGCCGCTAGCGGAAGAGGATGTCCCAGTGGTTGTCCTCGTCCGCGTAGACGGCCGCGCCTGCGACGGCGTCCCCGGGGGCGGCCTCAGCGGTGTTTCCCGCGGCGTTTCCCGTGGTGTCTCCCGCGGCGTTCTCGGTGGCCTTCGGGCGGTACATCCGCGCTCCGTCTCCTCTGGTCGTCCAGTAGCCGAACGTCCGGGTCACGTACGCGTCGATGCACGGGTTGTGGGCGATGTCGAGCTTGAAGCCGTTCCCGTGGCTGAAGCGGCCCTTGCTGTGGCCGACCTCGGTACCGCCGGTGATGACGATCCTGCAGTCGCTGGCCCGTTTCAGTTCGATCGCCTGGACGAGCGTGCCGTACCGGAGGCCCTCCAGGGACGTGCAGGTCGGCTGGGTGCGGTCGGTGCAGCCGCCGGAGGACCGCCAGCGCAGTCCGGCCCCTCGGAACTGCCGCATGGCCCCCACGTGTGCGAGCCGGGCGGTCGCGCTCATCGCCGACATCGCTTTCCCGCTGGGCGCGGACGTGAGCGTGCGAGCCGGCGGGAGCTGTACGGGCTGGACGGCGGCGTACGAGATCCGCTGCGCGCTCGCGACGGCCGTCGGCTTCATTGCGGTCGCTGGCTGGGACAGCAGGACGATCATGATCGTTCCCGCGAGTCCCCACCACGAGGGACGTAAGGCCATGGATCTCCCCGATGCTCAGTCCTCGATTGGAGTGGCGGGGGAGCGCGCCAGGATGATCAATGCCCACGTCGGGTGATCGCCCATTCGCGGACGGCTGGGAATTTGCCGCCTCCTATGGATCATCTGGCGCGTATATGACCCAGCGGGTGCCAGGGTCGTACAGTGACCACCGTGGCCGAGAAGACACGGGAGCGCATCGTCGCGACCGCCCTTCGGTTGTTCAAGGAACGGGGGTTCGAGGCGACGACGATGCGGGCGATCGCCGCGGAGGCCGGTGTCTCGGTGGGGAACGCCTACTACTACTTCTCGTCCAAGGAACAACTGATCCAGGCGTACTACGACCGGGCCCAGGACGAGCACGAGGCCGCGTGCCGGGAGCTGCTGGCGGTCGAGAGGTCCTTCGCGGGCAGGCTGGGCGGCGCGCTGCGGGCCTGGGTCCGGGTGTCCGAGCCGTACCACGAGTTCGCGGCCAAGTTCTTCAAGCACGCGGCGGAGCCGAGCAACCCGCTCAGCCCCTTCAGCGCGGAGTCCGCGCCCGCGCGCGAGTCGTCGATCGCCATCTACCGCGAGGTGGTCGAGGGCTCCGCCGACCGGATGGACTCCGATCTGCGCGCCGAGCTGCCCGAGCTGCTCTGGCTGCTGTCGATGGGAGTGGTGCTGTTCTGGGTGCACGACACCTCGCCGGGCTGTGAGCGGACCTACCGGCTGATCGACCGGATCGTCCCGCTGATCGACCGGCTGGTCGCCCTGTCGAACCTGCCGGGCCTGCGCGGTGTGGCGCGGGACTTCATCGACGTCGTACGGGAACTGCGCGGCTGAGAAAGCGGGACATACCGTCCGGTTGGTTGGTAACGTCTCTCCAGAATGAAGTTCTGTCGAGAGGGGTGCCCGTGGACCGCTGGGGCATGACGATCCCGTTCCATGACCGGACGCTCGCCGCGTCCAGAGAACTCGTCGCGAAACTCCCGTCGCTGGGATACACCGACGCCTGGTCCGCCGAGGTCAACGGCGCCGACGGCTTCACGCCGCTGGCCCTGGCCGCCGAATGGGCGCCGTCCCTGCGCCTCGGCAGCGCCATCGTGCCGGCCTCCACCCGCGGTCCTGGCCTGCTCGCCATGTCGGCCGCGACGCTGGCGGACCTGGCGCCGGGACGGTTCGTGCTCGGCATCGGCTCCTCGTCGCCCGTCATCGTCGAGCGCTGGAACGCGGGGGTGTTCGCCAAGCCGTACGCGCGGACCCGGGACACCCTCCGGTTCCTGCGCCGGGCGCTCGCGGGCGAGAAAGTCACCGAGCGGTACGAGACCTTCGAGATCAAGGGGTTCCGGCTGGAGCACGCTCCGAAGACCCCGCCGAAGATCGTGCTGGCCGCGCTCCGTCCGCGGATGCTCCACCTGGCCCGAGACGAGGCCGACGGCGCGATCACCAACTGGTTGTCGCCTCAGGACGTGCGCAGCGTACGCGCGGAGCTCGCCCCCGAGACCGAGCTCATCGCCCGGCTCTTCGTCGTCGTCACCGAGGACGCGGCCAGGGCCAGGGAGCTCGGCAGGCGGATGCTGGCGGCCTATCTGACCGTGCCTGTCTACGCGGCCTTCCACGAGTGGCTGGGGCGCGGTGAGGTGCTGCGGCCCATGCAGGAGGCATGGGCCGCGGGAGATCGTACGGGGGCGGTGAAGGCCATCCCCGACGAGGTGGTGGACGACCTGATCGTCCACGGTGACGCCGCGACCTGCCGGGCGCGGATCCGCGAGTACGTCGCGAACGGGCTCACCACGCCCGTCCTGTCCCCGCTGCCCGGGGGTGACGTGCCCATCGCCCAGGCCGTACGGGAGCTGGCTCCGCACACCTAGCGGGCGCTGGAACCGCCGGAGGGCCGCCGAACGTTAATGAGATGACAAAAAGGGCACAATGCCCGCTGGAGGTGGCCTCATGGCGAAGGCAGGACGTGCGGCGGCGACCTGGCGAGCCTACCGGGAGGTGTCCAAGCCGGGTTCGCCCGGCCTGTTCACCCGGCTCAAGGCGATGCCGAGAATGCTCCGCGGAGCGGTCAAGGGCAACTATCCGCACCTCGGCAAGGGCCAGCTCGCGATGTTCGCGGCCGGCCTCGCCTACATCATCTCGCCCGTCGACGCCATCCCCGACTTCCTGCTCGGGATCGGCATCGTCGACGACTTCGGCGTCTTCATCTGGCTGATGTCCTCGCTGCTCGGCGCGAGCGGCCGGTACGTCGAGTGGGAGCGTGAGGACCTAGAGCTCCTCCATCAGAAGCCACGCTCGTGACGGCAGCGGGTGCCCGAACAGCCGCGCGGCGTTGCCGTACGCGACCCGGGCGATGTCGGCCGGAGGCAGGGTGCCGAGGTTGCGCGTGACCGCCCGCTGGGTGTCGGGCCAGGAGGACTCGGCCCGCGGGTAACCGCTCTCCAGCAGGACGTGCTCCATGCCGACCGCGAGCCGGACCCCGCCGAGCGCGCTGTCGTCGAGTGTGCCGAAGAAGAAGTTGCGCCGCAGCACCTCGCTCGGCTTGAGCCCGCCCTCCCAGCTCGCCTCACCGGCGACCGGGTGGTCCAGCGCGTAGTCGGCACGCTCGGCGAGCATCGGCAGCCAGCCGACGCCGCCCTCGACGATCAGGATCCGCAGCGAGGGGAAACGCAGCGGGACGCCCGACCACAGCCAGTCGGCGCACGCGAACATCGCGCTCGCCGGGATCAGCGTGGTGATCGCCTCGATGGGGGTGTCCGGCGAGGGGACCGGGGCCCAGGAGGACGCGCCGGTGTGCAGGCAGACGACGGTGCCGGTCTCCTCGCAGGCGGCGAAGAACGGGTCCCAGTGGCCGCTGTGGATCGACGGCAGCCGCAGCCGGGTGGGGAACTCGGGGAACACCACGGCCTTGAAGCCTCGGGCGGCGTTGGCCCTGATCTCCTTGGCGGCCACGTCCGGGTCGAGCAGCCAGGGGAGCTGTAGCGCGATCATCCGCTCGGGGTAGGTGCCGGCCCACACGTCGACGTGCCAGTCGTTCCACGCCTTGACCAGCGCCAGGCCGAGCTCCTGGTCGCGCGTCTTGGCGAAGAGCATGCCGGACTGGCTGGCCAGCATGCCGGGGAAGCAGAGGGCGGCCCAGATCCCGGCTCGGTCCATGTCCTCGATGCGGGCCTCGATGTCGTGGCAGCCGGGCCGCATGTCCTCGAAGCGGACCGGGTCGAGCGTCCACTGCTCCTTCGGCAGGCCGGCGCCCACGTCGAGCCCCGCGCAGGGGTAGGTCGCCCCGCCGTACCGCCAGACCTGGTGGCCCGCGTCCGTCTCCACGATCTTGGGCGCCAGGTCCTTGTACTTTTCGGGGAGGCGATCCTCGAAGAGATCCGGCGGCTCGATCAGATGATCGTCGGCGGAGATGATCACATAGTCCCGCCGCCTCGGCTCTGGGTCGGGATGCAGCGGCGTAGTCACAGGAGTAAACCGTAGAGCCAAGGAATAACACCTAACAAGCTGCGAGGTCTCCGGTTGGTATCCGTTCGTTCACCAGGCGCTTCACGACTGGGCGCGAACCTCTTCCTGATCCTTCCCGGCCCCGTCGCCCTCCGCGTCCGCGGCCGACAGATCGCGGGCCTCGCGGCGGATGAGCAGGAACCAGCCGCCGACCGCCACGCCGATGAACAACCACCATTGCACGGAGTACGCCAGGTTGAGCCCTCCGCCGCCGCCCAGGTCGGGCGCGGGTACCGGTTCGGGCGCGCGGTCGGCGGTCGGCCGCTGCCCGGTCAGCTCCACGAATCCCCCGTACAGCCGGTACGGCAGGGTGGCGCCGATGTCGGTCGTGTTGACGAGCAGGACCTGGCCGGTGGGAAGTCCGGCGGACCGGTTCCTGATGCCGGTCGTGTCCTCGGTCTCGGAGGGCTTGAGCCGTCCGGTGACGGTCACCTCGCCCGACGGTGGCGGGGGCACCTCCGGCCGGGTCTCCGCCGTGGCGCCCGCGGGCACCCAGCCCCGGTTGACCAGGACCGCGCCCTGGGGCGTGACCAGCGGGGTGACCACGTAGAAGCCGACCCGGCTGTTCTGCGGGCGCCGCCGTACGAGCAGCTCGTGGGACGCGTCGTACTTCCCGGTCACGGTCACCGGCCGGAACTTCACGTCGGATGACACGGTTCCGCCGACGGTGTCCAGCCGGTCGAGAGGCACGGGCGCGCTGTTCAGGTTGGCGGTGGTGCGCTCGCTGGACGCCGACCGCTCCTCGAACCGCCCGAACTGCCACTTCCCCAGGAAGAAGAACGCGGGGATGAGGAGCAGCACCAGCAGGTGGAAGGCCAGCCAGCGGCGGGTCAGCAGGAACCGGTACACGCCATCCAGCGTAGGCACGGCACCGAGTGGTCCCGCTACCGGTCCCCACCGGTCCCCACCGGTCCGTGCCGTTCTGCCGGGCCGTTCAGACGACCGTGCGGGGGCCGGGGATCGGGGTGACGGAACGCGGGTCGGGGACCTCGTGGTCGTCGTCACAGCGCAGGCGCAGCGTCACGGGGGCGCCGCAGTCGCGGTGGGTCAGCAGGACGGGCGGCCCGCCCGCGTCGGCGAGGTACCGGTCGCCCCAGTGCATCAGCGCTACCAGGATCGGATAGAGGTCCATCCCCTTCGCCGTCAGCCGGTACTCGTCGCGCTGGCGCTGCCCCGGCTCCTGGTAGGGCGCCTTGCGCAGCATGCCCTCCTCGACCAGGCGGGTCAGCCGCGCGCTGAGGACCTGCCTGGGCGCGCCGGTCGCGGCCTGGAGGTCGCCGAACCGGCGGACCCCCATGAACGCTTCACGGAGCACGAGGAAGGTCCATTTCTCGCCGACCACGGCGAGGGTCCGCTCGATGGAGCAGTTGTCCACCCGGGAGGCCCGCATGTCACGCATCGTAGGTCATTCCCCTCGCATCCCATCTCAGTCTAGATGGCATACTCAGCCGGTGGCCGAGGCCCCGAGGCGTGCAAGATCCGGATCGATCGAGGTGGGAACGGATCCCGCATTTGCAGAACAAGGTTCTGTTAGTCCACCATTGAGGGGTGAGAACCGGAAAGAACGGGCGTGACGGCAGAAGCCGGATCATCGAAGGCGCCCTACGCCGCTTCAGTCAGGACGGTGTCTCCGCCACGACGCTCGCCAGCCTCCGCGAGGAGAGCGGCGTCAGCGTGGGTAGTTTCTATCACCACTTCTCCAGCAAGGAACACGTTTTCGGCGTCCTGTACGCCGAGACGCTGCAGATGTACCAGGACGCGTTCGTCGCCGAGCTCGTCCGCCACGAGGAGGCCCGTGGAGGCATCGAGGCCATCGTGGCTCTGCACATGGCGTGGTGCGGGGAGCATCCGGAGCGGGCGCGGCTGCTGATCAGTGAGCGCCCGCCGCGGCGTGAGGAGCCGGGCGGCCCGGAGGTCTCCGAGGCCAGGCGCGCGTTCTTCCGGCAGGTCTCCGACTGGTGGAAGCCGCACATGAAGGCCCGGCTGCTGCAGCCGGTGCCCGCGACCATGTGCTACGTGCTCTGGCTCGGCCCCGCCCAGGAGATGTGCCGCCTGTGGTTCGCCGGCGCGCACCAGCCCACCGACGAGGAGATCAAGGGCCTGTGCGAGGCCGCGTGGAACAGCCTCAGACAGGGGTGACGGTTCTCATGGACAGGACGCGGGTGGGGACCCGCCACACCCGCTTGTCCAGCGAGATGTCGAGTCTCAGGTCGTGCCTGCGGCGGCTCATCCCGGGCACCCGGATCCGGTCCATGACGTCGTAGCGGCCCCGGCGGCGATATCCGAAGCCGAGCTCTCCGGGCAGCACTCTGATCTCGTCCGTGTTCCCGCAACGCGGGCAGGTCCACGCGACCAGATCCCTGCCCCGGTTGTAGTCGTGGCAGGCTCCGAAGTAGTCGTCGGGGACGAAACGCGACTCGCAGGCCAGGCAGGGAAGCATCATCGTAGGGTTCCTCGTGGACGGCGGACTGCCCTAACAGATACGCGTGGCTGCTTGAAGGCCACTTGCATTGGACTTACAGGGATAGATTTCCTCTCGTGCACGTGCCATCCGATCTGGTCCACCGGCTTCGCGACCGCTTCGCCGAGTCCGGCTACACCATCGACGGCGTTCGAGAGCGGCTGGGCGGCGTGGCCGCCGCCGCGCTGGCGCGCGAGGAGCTCGTTCCCGCGCTCCGGGCGACCCGCGACAACGATCCGCTCGGCACGCTGATCCGCCTGTGGTGGCTCGGCGTGCCGGTGAGCACGGCCGCCGCCGACCTGCCGCTCGCCGACCTGATCGAGGCCGGGCTGGCCGTCAGGGTGGGGGACGCCGTCCAGGCGACCGTCCACCTCCAGCCCTGGGACATCGGCGGCGAGACCCCCGCCTGGGTGGTCTCCGACCGGAAGGTACGGCCCGGCGACCCCGCGCTCCGCAGGGACCACGTCGTCGGCGCGGGCGGGGCGTCGGCGAATCTCGCCCAGCTCGCCTGGACCCCGCCCGTGGAGAGCGCGCTCGACCTCGGCACCGGCTGCGGCGTCCAGGTCCTGCACCTGGCCGGCCGGGCCGCGCGGATCGTCGCCACGGACGTGAACCCGAGGGCGATCGAGCTGGCCGACCTGAGCTGGCGGCTGTCCGGCGTCCGGGACGTCGACGCGCGTACGGGCTCCATGTTCGAGCCGGTCGAGGGCGAGCGGTTCGACCTGGTCGTCTCCAACCCGCCGTTCGTGATCTCTCCGGAGGGCCGGTTCACCTACCGCGAGTCGGGGTTCCCCGCCGACGGTTTCTGCCGCGAGATGTTGCGTCGCGCGCCGCGCCACCTCAACCCCGACGGCCACGGCCGGTTCCTGGCCAACTGGCTGCACGTCAAGGGCGAGGACTGGCAGGACCGGGTGGGCGGCTGGCTCACCGGCACCGGCTGCGACGGCTGGGCCGTACAACGTGATGTGCAGGACCCCGCGGAGTACGTCGAGCTGTGGCTGCGCGACGCGGCCGAGCAGGGGACGACGGCCTACCGGCAGCACTACGACGAGTGGCTGGCGTGGTTCGAGTCGCTCGGCGTCGTCGGCGTCGGGTTCGGCTGGATCTCGCTCCACAACTCGGGCGCGATGGACCCGGTCGTCCGGGTGGAGGAGCTGTCCCAGCGGGTCGAGCTCCCGGTCGGCGCGTACGTCCCGGACGTGCTGGACGCCGTCACGACCGCGCACCGGATCGGTGACGAGGAGTTGCTGAACGCCTGCCTGGCGGTCGCGGACGGCGTCGTCGAGGAACGGGTCGGCCCTCCGGGCGCCGACGACCCGTCCCGGATCGTCCTGCGCCAGACGGGCGGCCTGTGCCGTGCCGCGAGCGTGGGCACCGTGGAGGCGGCGCTCGCCGGGGTGTGCGACGGCGAGCTGCCGCTCCGCCCGCTGCTCGCCGCCATCGCCGAGCTCACCGGGGACGACGAGCGGGAACTGCTGGACCGTGCTCCGGCGGCACTGCGCCCGCTGGTCGCCGAGGGCTTCTTCAGGATCGCGCGGGCGGCTGCAAACACGCGTTGATCGGACGTTGAACCGGGGTCGCCACCCTTGGCAGGTCGGCACGGATCTGGGGGGTTCGAGATCCGGGTCACACCCGGCCGGCCGTCGTCACGAGGCGGCGAGCCGCCACCAGGTGCTCCGGAATACACCGGGCCCCCTATGCACAGGGTGGCGGTCGGACGGCCGGCCGGGTCACATGTCCTCCGCGCGGGTCCGGTGATGGAAGTGATCGAGTGTGATTAATCACGTCCGCATGACGCGTCTGGACGACGACCTGCGCGTCGACCTACACGTCGATCCGGTCGGGTTCCAGGAGGAGGGCGCGGACGTCGTCGGCCTCGGGAGAGCCGAGCCGGGTGAAGAGCCCGAGGGCCTTCTCTAGTGCCTCCCGGCCTCGCGGACCCTCGCCCATGCCGCGCAACGCCTTGCCGAGCGCGGTCAGGGACTGGGCCTCGCCGTACGGATGGGTGATCTCGCGGCTCACGGTCAGCGCCTGCTCGGCGTGGCGGGACGCCTCGGCGAAACGCCCGGCGGCGATGAACGTCGCGGCGAGCCGGTAGCAGACCCGCTGCTCCCACACCCGCTGGTTGCTGGCCCGGAAGAAGTTCAGGCACTCGGCGTGGTGGACGACGGCCTCGTTGAGCCTGCCGACGTAGGACAGGACGATGCCGAGGTGGTAGCGCGCCCTGGCCACACCGGCGCCACTGCCGATCTCGGTGAAGATGGCCAGGCCGTGCTCGGACGCGGCGATGGCCTCGTCGACCCGCCCGAGGCCGAGATGGTCGCGGGCGGAGTAGCTCAGTACGAGGGCCTCGCCGGCGGGGTTGCCGACCTCGCGGTAGACGTCGGTCGCGTGGCCGAACCATTCGAGCGCCTCGGTGTGCCGGCGCAGGCGGCCGGCCACGACGGCGAGCGCGTTGTACGTCTCGCCGAGCACAATGGTGTCGCCGGTCTCCAGGGAGAGCTCCCGCGCCCGCCGGAACTGCCCCTCCGCCGCGTCCAGCCGGTTCATCCCGAACAGGACGCGGCCGAGCACGTAGCGGCAGCGCGTCTCGCTGTGCCGGTCTCCGGCCCGCTGGGCGGCCGCGAGGACGGCCCCGGTCCGCTGCTCGAACTCCCGGCCGCTGGTGCCGGACTCCAGCAGCGGCTCCATCGCGAGCAGCAGGTCGGCCGCGGGCAGCAGCAGGCTCGCGGTGCCGGCGGCCTGCCCGATGGAGGCGAACAGGTCCTCGGCCTCCACAGAGAGCCAGGCGACCGACTCGTCGGCCGAGGAGAAGGTGTGGCCGGGCGTGCCGATGTCCGTGAGCGCGTCGGCGATCGCGCTGCCCTCGTAGGCCAGCCGGTGGGCGGACCTGGCCGAGGCGAGGTAGAAGCCGAGAAGGCGGCGCAGGGCGGCCATCCGCTCCGCGGGTTCCTCGGTGTCCTCGGCCTGCCTGCGGGCGAAGAGCTTGAGCAGGTCGTGGAAGCGGTACCGTCCCGGCGCGGGGGCTTCGAGCAGGCTCGCGTCGACCAGCGACTCCAGCAGGTCCTCCGCGGGACCCGGGCGCATGTCCAGTACGGCGGCCGCCGCGAGGGTCGAGATGTCCGACCCCGTGGGCAGCGAGAGCAACCGGAACGCCCGCGCCTGCTCGGGATCGAGCTGGCCGTACCCCAGGGCGAAGGTCGCGGAGACGGCGAGGTTGCCGATCTTCAGCTCGTCGAGGCGGCGGCGCTCGTCGGCCAACCGGGGGACGAGCGAGGCGACCGTCCAGGAGGGCCGGGCGGCGAGCCTGGCCGCCACGATGCGTACGGCCAGCGGGAGGAAGCCGCAGGCGGCGACCACGTCCATGGCCGCGGCCCGCTCCGCCCGCACCCGGTCGCGGCCGGCGACCGCGGAGAACAGCGACAGCGCCTCGTCGGGCTCCATCACGTCGAGGTCGACGAGCCGGGCCGACGGCAGGTCGGCGAGCTTCCCGCGGCTGGTGATGATCGCCGCGCATCCGGCCGAACCCGGCAGCAGATGCTCGACCTGCTCGGCGTCGCGCGCGTTGTCCAGCAGCACCAGCATGCGCCGGTCGGCCAGCAGCGAGCGGAACAGCGCGGACCGCTCGGCCAGGCCGTCAGGGATGACGTCGACGGGGATGCCGAGCGCACGCAGGAACGCGACCAGCGCCGTCTCCGGAGGTGTCGGCTCCGTGCCGTAGCCGCGCAGGTCGGCGTAGAGCTGCCCGTCGGGGAACAGGTCGTGGGCGAGATGGGCGACGTGGACGGCGAGCGCGGTCTTGCCCACGCCGCCGATGCCGGACATGGCGGCGACCGGCACGCCCTCGCTCTCGGCGAGCAGCGCGAGCAGGCGGTTGACCAGCGTCCCCCGCCCGGTGAAGTCGGTCACCGCGGCGGGGAGCTGGGCGGGCCTCGGCATGTCGACGGCGGGTCCGGGGTCCGTCATCGCTGTTCCCGGCGCCGTCCCCGCTGTCGTCCCGGTCACTCCCGTCGTCCCGGTCGTACCGGTGGTTCCTGTGGTTCCGGTCGTCCCCGCGCCCGTGTCACCGGTGAGGGACAGCGTGGGGTCGGCCGCGAGGATGCGCCGGTGCAGGGCGGCGAGGTCGGCGCCGGGTTCGATGCCGAGTTCGTCGATCAGCGCCTGCCTGGTCTCGGTGAACACCGACAGGGCGTCGGCCTGCCGGCCGCAGCGGTAGTACGCCAGCATGAGCTGGGCGCGCAGTCGTTCGCGCAGGGGATGGTCGGCGGTGAGCGCGACCAGTTCGGAGACGGCGTCGGCGTGCCGTCCGAGCGCCAGGTCCAGGTCCATGAGGGTCTCGACCGCGCCCATCCGCCGCTCGGCCAGCCGGTCCCGCTGTCGCTCCGCGTACGGGCCGACCGCGCCGGCCAGCGGCTCTCCCGACCAGAGGGCGAGCGCCTCGCGCAGCGTTTCGGCCGCGTTCCGCGTATGGCCCGCCTGGCGGGCGGCCTCGGCGGACGCGCAGCCGCGCTCGAAGTCGGCGAGGTCCAGGCCGCTCGTGCCGATGACCAGCGCGTAGCCGCGGCCCACCGAGGTGAGCAGCTCGGGGCGGGTCCGCGGTGAGCGGTCCGGCTCCAGCACCGTGCGCAGCCGCGACACGTAGGTGCGCAGCGCGCCGAGCGCCCGGGGCGGGGCGTCCTCGCCCCAGATGCCGTCGATCATCTCGTCCGGCGTGACCGGGCGGCCCTCTCTGAGCAGCAGCATGGCGAGGATGGAACGTTGCAGAGGGGTGCCGAGGTCGAGCTCGATCCCGTCACGCCAGGCGAGGACAGGTCCGAGTACCGCGAAGCGCAGCCCGTCCGCGGTGGCGCGACCTGCCATGTGCGTCTCCGATACGCATATTCAGTGACTCCTCCGCTCTCTGAAGAGAGCGGCTTCTCGCTTCCCTCGGATGAGGTGGGCGACGGCCAAGCCCTGACCGGTTCGAACCAAGGAACCATAACAGGGAGGTGATCTCTCCGCCGAAAAACGCCCGCACTCCTCGCCCGACATGTCGGGAAGTTTCCCGATCAAATGATAGATGCGGCACGACCTGGTCAATAGGGAGCGCCGGACTCGTTAATCGAAGCGTTGATTGTCCGTTGATCGGGTGACAAGTCCGATCCGGGAAGCTGAGAGGCAGAGAGCATGGCCCCTGCGGGGGCGGCCATGCTCTGGAGATATCGCGGAGTCCTCCCCGGGCCTGGGGTGCCCGGTGGAGGACCTCTTCCTTTTCAAGCCGGGTGCAAATGGCCGTCAGGGCCCTGAAAGCGCCCTGCAGGCGAGGCGGCCTATCACAGAGGTGCACCCCCGGAAGCATCCCGCCCGGGGATCGTCCTCGAAAACGGGAGAACAGAAATGCGTCGCTCCGTCCGCAACATCCTCGGTCTCGCCGCTGCCGCCGCCACCATCGCCGTCGGCATCCCGGCCTTCTCGACCGCGGCCGGCGCCTCCACCCTGGGCGCCTCCACCACCGCCTCGCCCCACTCCTTCGACTACGACGGCTACTGGGGCTCGTACTGGTCCAGCAACCGGCTGGCCAGGGCCAAGGGCTACATCGACGTCAACTACACCGACGACGAGTCCAACCGCGTCCGGATCACCGGCAAGCTGTGGGACCTCGACCGTCGTACGTACGCGCAGGGTGGCAAGTGCGCGTACATCCGGTTCCGCGTCCAGTCCTGGGACGACGAGGAGAACGACTGGTCCTCGACCTTCAAGTCGTACAAGTACTGCGGTGGCGGCAGCTACAAGCAGTTCAGCTTCTGGCGCTACGACGTGGCGCAGGTCCAGGCGCAGGTCTGCCAGATCGGGCTGTACAGCAACTACCCGACCCGCTGTGGCTACTGGAACGACATCTACAACGCGTACGACGAGGACTACAACTACGAGTTCTGAGTCGGAAACGCGAGCGTGGCCCGTCCTCCGGTCAGGAGGACGGGCCACGTCGTTCTGTGTGGAGGTCCAGGTTGAAGGTCAGGCGGCTACGACGAGGCCGAGCCTCGCGCGGAGCCGTTCTCGAACCGTCGGCCATTCAGGGCTGAGGATCGAGTAGTACGCGGTATCTCGGACCGTGTTGTCGGCGCCTCGGCTGTCCGCTCGTCGCACACCGTCCAGGTGCGCGCCGAGGGCCTCGATGGCGGCCCGGGATCGTGTGTTACGTACGTCTGCCTTGAGAGTGATCCGGTGAACCTGCCAGGTCTCGAAGGCGAGGGAGAGCATCATGAACTTGCTCTCCCTGTTGACGCCGGTGCCCTGGGCTGACGCAGCCAGCCAGGTGTAACCGATGTCCGCCACCGACGGGACCTCGCCCACCACGCCTTTGGTGCCTGGTGGCCAGGGCATGGGGCCCTGCCAGTACTCCAGGTTCATCAGACGGGTGGCACCGACCACGCGGTCGGTGTGCAGCCACCGGATGGCGAAGGGCAGTGTGCGGCCCTCCGCCTGCTCAGCCAGGGCGGCCTCCACATAGGAGACCATCTCTTCCCGTCCTTCGGGAACGCGAGTGAAGGCGTAAGTAGAACGGTCCTCACTCGCCGCGGCGACGAGGTCGTCGACGACCGCGAGGCTGAGCGGTTCCAGGCGCACGGAGCGCCCGAACAGGGTGACAAAAGCGGGCATGAGCACATGATGGGGGCTCGAGCACGCTCTCGGTGCCAAATGGTAGGAGACATCTTTCGAAGCCTCCGGTAAAGCACCCAGGCTAGCCGTATAACCGCAGGTCAGAGCGGTGAACGCGACCCCACTGACCGGCTGCCGAGGGTAAAGATTCAACAACGATCACCAGGCGGGCGTGGAGACCCCCACGATGACGTTGGCCGGGGCGCCGAAGGCGGCCTGATCCACCCGGATCCGCCGGGTTCCGGTCAGGGCCGCGAGCCCCTTCTCCAGGTGATCCAACGACTCCGCGATCCACGGCAGAGCGAGCGGATCATCGGCCCGCAGAGCGGCGAGTCGCTGCTCGGCGGTCTCGCCGTACAGCAGGCTGGTGGCGACGCGCACGCGCGGAGCGCCGGGCAGATCGCCGAACGCGGTGCCCGGGAGCACCCCGATGCCGTGCTCCTCGATCAGGGCCGCGGTCAGGTCGGCCGACGACTCGAAACCCGGGATCTCCGGATAGAGGTAGAACCCGCCCTGCGGCTGGGCGACCGAGGCCCCGGCCTTGACGAACCGGTCGGTGACCGCCCGGGCCACGATCCCGTGCAGCCTCCTGCTCTCCGCGACGCGCCGGACGAGTTCGTCCGGCTCCGTGAAGGCGTATGCGGCCGCGTGCTGCACCGGGGCAGCCGCGCTGGACCAGATCTCGCTGGCCACCGCGAGCAGCCGGTCGCGCAGGTCGTGATCGACCAGCCTGGCCACGCCGATGCGCCATCCGCCGACGGCCAGGCTCTTGCTCAGCCCGCTCGTGATGATCGTGCGCTCGGGCGCGATCTCGGCCGGGCTGGTGTACTCGGCGACCGGATCGTGCACGAGATCGCGGTAGATCTCGTCCGAGATGATCGTCAGATCGAGGTTCCTGGCCAGCTCGGCCAGCCGCCGTACGGTCTCCGGCCGGGCCAGCCGGCCGGTCGGGTTGTCGGGCAGCGTGACCAGCAGGGCCGTCACGGTGCGGCCCTGCGCCCGCGCGTGCAGGACGGCCGAGGCGACCAGATCGGGATCGGGCACCCCTCCCTCGCCGGGGGGTGCCGGGACCATGATCGGCCGGACGCCGATGATCTCCGCCTGGGCGGCGTAGCTGACCCAGCTCGGCATGGGCAGCACGATGTCCCCTCCCAGCGCGAGCATGAGCCCGAAGAGGAGCGCCTTGCTGCCGGGGCCGCAGACCACGAGGTCGGCGTCGGTCGGCAGGCCGCGTCGCGACCAGTACCCGGCGACGGCCTCGCGCAGCTCGGCGGATCCCGCCACCTGGCCGTAACCGTTGTTTCCGCTGGCCTCCGACATCCTGCGGCGAAGCTCGGGGTGGACGGGCAGGCCGGCCTCGCCGAAGGCGAGGTGAAGCACCCGCTGTCCAGCGCGGCGTCTTCGCTCGATGTCCTCGTTCGCCGCCAGCGTGGCCGACAGGGTCACATTCATTGGGGTTGCCTCCCTGGGATTCCGTCGATTTCGCCCCGTTTCGGAAATCGCCGGACTGGCCCGGTGTGTACGGAACGTTCCCAGGGTGGATGGGTATAGGCATCAGCACAAGCGAGGCTTTTCGGTGGTAGGAGTAAGAAAAACCGATGCTCGATCTACGACGATTGATCTTGATTTGTGAGTTCGCCCGACGGGGAAGCATCGCGGCGACCGCGTCGTCCCTGGGCTACAGCGCGTCGGCGGTCTCGCAGCAACTCGCCGCGCTGGAGCGGGAGGCCGGCGCCGTACTGATCGACCGGACCTCCCGGAGCGCGGAACTCACCGACGCCGGGCGGCGCCTGGTCACCCACGCGGAGCGCATCCTCGCCATGGTGGAGACCGCGGAATCCGACCTGTCCGCCCACGCGTCGACGCCGTCCGGGCGGGTCGTGGTCACCGCCTTCGCGACCGCCGGGGTGGCCTTCGCGCCGGCGCTCACCCGGTCGCTGCGCCGGCACAAGCAGCTGTCACTGCGGCTGCGGCAGAGCCGTTCCGGGCGGGGCCTGCGCGAGGTCGAGTCGGGTGAGGTGGACATCGCCCTGGTCGACGACTGGTGGGGGAGGGTGCACGGGCACGCCACGCTGAAGGCGTTCCCGCTGCTCACCGACCCCCTGGTGCTCGTCGTGCCGCGCCGCCACCCGATGGCCGACCAGTCCGTCCCCGTCGATCTGGCGGCACTGCGCGAGGAGTCGTGGATGGCCACGCCCGACGGCGAGCCGTCCCGCACCGCCGTCGACCGGCTGCTCGCCGACGTGGGCGGGCTGCCTCCGATCGCCTGGGAGTTCGAGGGGCTCGGCACGATCCTCAGCCTGGTGGCCAAGGGCATCGGCATCGCCGCGGTGCCCGCCCTGGCGCTCGCGGCCGGGGTCCGGGGTGTCGCCGTGCGGGAGTTCCCCGGCGAGCCGATCGAACGCCGGGTGTACGCGGTGGCGAGGGAGTCGAGTGTCCAGCGGCCGTCGATCGCGGCGACGCTGCGCGCGCTCCACGTCGCCGCCCGCTATCTCGCCGCCGATCTGGGCTACCTGAGCGGGGTACGCGACAGGGACAGTAGCTTGTCCTGACGTGAGTCCTTCATATGATCTGGAGCGGCTTCTGTGCTCCTCCGGAGCGCGCACGGTCGCCGGCGTCGACGAGGTGGGGCGCGGTTCCTGGGCCGGCCCGGTCGCGGTCTGCGCCGTGGTGACCGACATGTCCCCACCCCCCGACGGCCTCACCGACTCCAAGCTGCTGACCCCCGCCCGCCGTACGACCCTGGCGGCCGAGATCGAGTCGTGGGCCGCCGGGATCGGGTACGGCGAGGCGTCGGTCGAGGAGATCGACACGCTGGGGATGACGGAGGCGCTGTGCCGCGCCGCACGCCGGGCGCTCTCGGAACTGCCCGAGCGGCCCGGCGCGGTGATCCTGGACGGCAAGCACGACTATCTGGGCTCGCCCTGGGCGGTGCGGTGCCAGACGAAGGCCGACCTCACCTGCGTCTCCGTGGCCGCCGCCTCCGTGATCGCCAAGGTGCGGCGGGACGCGTTCATGGCCACGCTCGGCTTCGAGGAGTACGGCTTCGCGGACAACGCGGGGTACCCCTCGCCGGTTCACCAGGAGGCGCTGGCGGAACTCGGTCCCACGCCCCACCATCGCCTGTCCTGGTCGTACATGGACGACCTGCCTCGGTGGCGCCACCTCAAGCGGCACCGCAACGCGCTCGCCGGAGAGGGCCAGCTCTCCCTCTTCGGCTGACCGTCGGCTCTGTAGGCGCGGATCCCCGCCTACAGAGCCGATGCCGGCTCCCGCGTGGTCAGCAGTCGACGAGTTCGGGCTTCTGGTTGAGGATCTGCGCCCGGGGCGTGACGAACTCCTCGAACGCGCCGGTGGCCGCGGGATGGAACACCGCGACGCGATGGCAGTTCTGGAAGGCCAGCCGTACGCCGAAGTGACGTTCGAGCGCGCCGCGCATCGCATCGCTGGCGAGGCAGCGCAGCAGCTGGCCGCGTGCGGCCTCGTCCGGCGGCGGCACCTCGTTGTCGGCGAAGTCGGCGCCGGACCGGTCGCGCTGCTCGACCAGCCCGCTGATCAGCGACCAGGCGTACGGCAGCGAGTCGCGCACACAGGCGACGAACGCCGCGTCCTCGACCTCGCCGGTGCGGGCCTGGTCGAGCAGGTCGGTGGGAACGGTCAGCGACATGGATCTCTCCTCTTGTAAGGGATGGAAAGGCCTGTGGTCTCGGATGTGACGTTAGGCCGGGCTCGGGCACGCCTCCATGTGGCGCAGAGGCGACACCTTGATGGAGGCGGGGCCGTACACGAACTCGGGGTCGATCTGGGTGGAGAGGTCCTCGCCGGTGGCGCGGTCGGCCCACGCCCTGGCGTTGCGCAGGTGGAACTCGGCCGCCTGCGCGCCGAACCTCTCCCAGTCCTTGGGTTGCGCGTCGACGCGCTTGAGCAGAACGGCGAGCGCGTCGTGGTTGTCGGCCTCCAGGGCGTCCAGCGTGAAGGACTGCCCCTGCTCCATCGCCCGCACGGCGGGTGAGTGCCCGAACCAGGTGAGCAGGTCGTCTCCCACGTGCTCGCGGAGGAAGTCGACGTCGCGCGGATCCTGGACCTTGTTGCCGACGACGGAGACGGCGACGCCGAAGTCGGCGGCGTGGTCGCGGTACTGCCGGTAGACGCTCACGCCCTGCCTGGTCGGCTCGGCCACCAGGAACGTGACGTCGAACCGGGTGAACAGGCCGGAGGCGAAGGAGTCGGCCCCGGCGGTCATGTCGACGACGACGTACTCGCCCTGGTCGTCGACCAGGTGGTTGAGGTAGAGCTCCACCGCGCCCACCTTGGAGTGGTAGCAGGCCACGCCGAGGTCGTCCTCACCGAACGGGCCGGTGACCATCAGCGAGACGCCCTCGACCCGCTCCGACGGGAAGAACGGATCGTCCGGACGGATCAGCCGGGAGCCCCGGCCGGGCGGTGTCGTCTTCACCATCGACGCGGCGTCGCGGATCCGGGGGTTGTCGCCCCGGAGGTAGTCCTTGATCTCGCCGATCATCCCGCCGAGCGGGCGTGGGGTGCCTGTCGCGCCGAGCGCGAGGCCGAGGTGCTGGTTGATGTCGGCGTCGATCGCGACGACCGTCCCGCACTGCGCCGCGTACCTGGCGAAGAGCGACGACAGGGTGGTCTTGCCGCTCCCGCCCTTGCCGACGAACGCCACACGCATGCTTCCCTCCTAGCATGGTTATGAAAATCATTTTCTGTGGGCACCGTGATGATGCCACAGCGAGGGGCGCGGGCGAAGGAGAACCGCGGAGGGAAGGCGGCCCGGAGCGTCAGGCGGTGGGCGGGGTGAAGAGCGCGACGATCCTGGACAGCGTGGGGCGCAGCGTGTCCCAGTCCTCGGCCACGGTCGTCCAGGTCAGCACGCTGGTGGTGGCCCCGGTGGAGAGCACCCGGCGGAACTGGTGGTAGGTCACCCCCTTCTCCAGGTGGTTCCGGGGGGAGGACGCGCGCGGCCGGAACGTGAACTCCCAGTCCGCCGCGGTGCCGTGCTCGCTGGACACGGAGGCGAGGCGGAGCCGCTGGTAGCCCTTCACCTCGGGATAGAAGATCGCCTCGGCCTCGCGCAGCGAGCCCAGGGCGTCGGTTCCGCTCTGCCGGGTGATCTCGATGTCGAACCGCGCCCGCGACGACGGATCGAGCCACTGGTACACGGCCTCACGCCCGACGGAGGTGAACCGCACCCAGTCACGGGGGACGGCCGCCCGCCACCCGTGGTCGGGCGGGCTCGGCCGGTACCACTTCAGCTTCAGCCTCGCGGCGCGTACCGGGCCGGGCGACGGCGTGACGGCGGCCGGTGACATGGCCGGTGTCGCGGCGGGTTCCGCCCCCGGCGTCCGGGCCGCCGGAACGGCGGGACCCCCGGTTCCGGCGAGGGGGATCCGCTCCGTGCCCTCCGCGACGCCGGGCCGCGACATGGCCCAACCGCCCACCGCTCCCGCGACGACGACCGCCGCCGCCACCCCCGCGACCAGCCTCGTACGGCTCCCGCCCCGCGGCCGGGCCTGCGGTTCGGGGGCGGGTTCGAGGTCGGCGAGCATCCGGTCGGCGTCCTCCGGCGTGAGCCGCTTTCTCGGATCCTTCGCCAGCAGGCCGCCCACGACGGGCCGCAGCGCTTCGGGCACCGGTGCCAGGTCGACCATCCGATCGGCGGCGCGAGGAGGCCGGTGGGTGACCGCCGTGTGCAGCGTCGCGCCGAGCGCCCACAGGTCGGAGGCCCGGGTGGGGGCCTGGGC